>DATNPC010000399.1:0-3883 GCA_036703375.1 Allocoleopsis sp. | reverse complement strand
AGCGGTTGAACACAACCGAGTCCCCACAGAACACTGCCACTCAAAATCCATGTACTTAGATACCACCTGCTCATCTTGTCTTGTCTCCAGTAGGGCGATTATTCGATGCGAATGACTTCGTCGTGCTAGCGCGATCGCGCTTTGACAATTGGCAATCCCCGCTTGCACACCATGATGATTGCCTATGTTCGCTTTTAGCCCCTAGCTTATTTGAGTTGCCAAAATGCAACATTCCAAGCTTGAGCAAGAGATGTATATGTATACTACCGGAGTGGCAGCGAAATCAAGAATTCTGCTCCTTGCCCTAGTACAGAGTTACATTGCAATTGACCACCATGTTTTTCAACAACAATTTGATAGCTGACTGACAATCCTAACCCTGTTCCTTGTCCGACAGGTTTAGTTGTAAAAAAAGGGTCAAACAGTCGTTGTTTTATAGAATCGCAGATACCAGAACCATTATCAGCAATCCGAATCTGCACCCAATGTTGATTAACTGTTTTAGTGCAAATTTCAATCTGTGGAGTATTAATTATTTTTTTACTGTCTCCTGAAATTAAACCCCTAAGTTCTGAGTTTTCTAAAACATCAATTGCATTGTTAAGGATATGTCTAAATACCTGAATAAGTGAGCTGTCACAACACTTGACTAGGGGTACATTACCATATTCTTTAATAACTTGAATTGCCCATCCCTCATTTTTAGGCATCAATCGATGCTGCAATAGCAGGAGCGCATTATCCAAGCATTCATGCACATTGACAGGTTCCTTTTGCAGGTGGTTAAGGGGAGAGAAGTTTTGCAAACTGTTGACGATTTGAACGATGCGCTCTGTTCCTCGTTGCATTGAATCTAAGAGCCGAGGAAAGTCTTCGTTGAGGAAATCAAGGTCAATTGCTTCTATTTCAGTTTCAATTTCTAGTACTGAACTTGGTAAATGTTGTTCATAGACTTTCAGTAAGTCAAATAAATTCTGGATGTATTGACGAGTCAGGCTCAAATTACAGTGGATGAAGCTGAGGGGATTATTGATTTCGTGAGCAATCCCCGCTATTAGTTGCGCCAGAGAAGACATTTTTTCAGCTTGAATCAATCTAGATTGAGCCTGCTTAAGTTCTTTATTAGCTTGCTGAAGTTGTTGAGCTTGTTGCCGATATTGAGCTTCGGATTGCCGTAACGCTTCTTCAATCTGCTTGCGTTGATGAATATCTCGTACCGTTACTAATAAGCAGTTCTGATTACTGATAACCGTAAGCTTGATGTTAATCTCACCCCAGAATAGCTGACCTGTTTTGCGCTTGAATAACCATTCAAAATTCTGGGATTCTCCTGTTGTTACGGCTTTTTCAATCCTTTGTATGGCTTCTGTTTGAGTGTATGGCGGCTCTCCTAAAGCCAAATCATTGATACTCAATTGTAGCATTTCTTCTCGTGTATAACCATACAATTCGCAGGCTTTTTGGTTAATGTCGATAAATTCCAAAGTGCTAAGGTCACGGATAAAAATGGCATCATTAGCATTATTAAAGATTGCCTGATAAGCTTGGTCAATTTCTAATTCAAAGTTGCCTGTATTATCGAGGTTCATGGCAATCTTTTCAAGAAGGTTGTTCATGATAGCTTTGTGTGTTTCAGCACATTGATTGCTAAGAGAAGTGAAGTAATACCAATTTCCTTTTCAGACGCTACACTTTGACCCTAATCGAATCTCTTGGTATTTAAGCGGATGCCCGCCATAATCGAATCTCTTGCAACTGCCGCACGTAGTCCTTCGCCTGCGCTTTGACTACGGCATGGCTCCTCAAGTGTTCTATTTCTTGCGTCTCAATCTCAATACAGCCCTGCTCAACCAATCGCTGGGTGACGTATTCCATCACGACGGGTTGCACCCAGAAGTATTCTCCGTCCTTCTCAATCAACGACCGTATCAATAGGGAATTCATGGCTTCTAGCAGCTTGCGCTTGGAGGCGACTGTGACGATGCCCTTCTCTAACTCAGCAAGGGATACGGGTTCTCGACTAATCGCCATCGAATACATCACTTCCTGCTCTGCCGCAGACAAGCGATTGAACTGCCCCTCCAAGAGATCGTGAAGGCGTTCAGAGACTAGAACTCCCTGCTGTACATACTTAAATACCTCCGCAATTGTGCCATTGAAAAGCTCTTGGGTTGCTGCTGCCACTAGCTTCAATGCCAAAGGATTGCCTCCATAGTGTTTGCTCAGTTGGCTCCACTCTGCTTCTGAACCTACAAATTGTCCTTTTTGTTGGAACAGCTCTCGCCCTTGTTCGGCTTTGAGTCCCTTCAACGTGAGCGATCGCACTTTTGACTTCTCACCTTCGAGCAACGCGATCGCACTGGGCTTTTCCCGACTCGTCAGCAGCAAGCAACTCTGATGCGGCACTTCTCCAACAGTCTGGAGCAGTTGAGAGTATCCCTCATAACCATCTCGACACTGTCCTGCCCGTTCGCCACTGCTCAAAATCGTCTCAGCATTGTCTAAGATTAGCAGACAGCGCGAGGAGCGCAGGCATTCCATCAACTTGGATAGTCTCCCATCCAGCGTCTTGGGTATCACTGGGTCTTCTCCCCGTACCCGCAGCAAAAAGGATAGTATACTCTCCAGCAACTCCTCCAAGGGTGGTGCATTTCGCAGACTTCGCCACACCACTATCTCAAACTCAGTTTGAATTTGCAGCGCCAGCTTCACTGCCACGGTACTTTTGCCAATTCCGCCAATCCCCTGCAATGCCACCAATCTGCAATGCGCTTCTATACTCCACTGCCGAAGCTGGAACAATTCCTCCTCTCGCCCATAGAACTGAGACACATCTGCTGCTTCCCCCCAGTCCTGCTGCGGGTTCTTCTGCCGGGTTTCTAGTTCCTCAAACGGGGAGGTAGGGTGAGTATAGTCACTCTTGCTCAGCTCCAACCCAAAGGCTCGGAATGCATACTGCAATGACTGCTTGTCCACAGACTCTGTGCGTTTTAGCACCTTGTTAATGGTGTGCAAAGCTAAACTCGTGCGATCGCTGAGTTCCTCAAGAGTAAAGCGGGTTCCATAGTTTTCATCAAACTCAGCTTGGGTTTTGGCAGCGTGGAACTTGTCCCAGCCATGAATGGTGAGGATAACCCCTCGATTGCGTCTGGATTTAGAGGGGGGTTGGGCAGTCGTCGAGGGGTGATTTGATTTTTCTAAAGAAAGATTGTCTACAGAGGAAAGAACGTACATATCTCAGTGTCCTATTGAGTAACGGCTGTAGAGCTTAAAAAAAAATGAAACTTGTGTAGTTTTGAAACCAATAGACAACGATTACTTGAACAATAATTGAGAGCCAATTCATTTTGTGTCTCGAAATTCAGCCGTATCTTCAGCTATCCCTTCAAAATATTCAGGATTTACAACTTAATTCTTCAATTTATTCAACCTAGATGACTCCTGAAGATTATCCAAGCTAGGCTCGATATAATATCCATTTCCAACCGACTGATGAGTACCGAAGAAATATCACAACTGATCGGGGTCGCAAACGATCGAATTCTTGCTAAAACGGGTAAGACCCTAGGGGATATCCAGGCGTGCATCCTCGAACAAGCTTTGAACGGAAAGAAACTCAAGGATATTCGCGTGATTGGGTACGCTGACAGCACCATCCAGCGAGTCTTCTGCCCCGAACTTTGGGAGCTACTGTCAAATGCTACAGGGCAGAAAGTAAGAGTGAATACTGTTCGACTTTTACTACAGAAACTGCTAAAGGAGTCAAACCTAGGCAGTGTAATGAATGAAGAGAGTTCTTCTGCATTTTCAGCTCGTGCTTTATCTCCTCCACCTTCTCCACAACCTTCTAAACGGGTGCTGCACAACTTACCGGCTCCAAGCT
>DATNPC010000398.1:0-3910 GCA_036703375.1 Allocoleopsis sp. | reverse complement strand
ACGTTAGAACAGTACTCCCCTTTTTTTCTCTAACTTTAGTTTGGTCAATTTAAAGGGAAGGATTTAACAGCAATTATTGGCTATTGATTCAACGATTGAGGGGATTTTCTTTTTTTGGGTCTACTCGATAGAAGAAATGCTTTTCCTGGATGGATCATAAATCGATTTGAAATTGCAGCTCGACCCAATAACATGGCATAACCCATTAGTTCTCTGTTTGTTAGAGTCAATTCTATCTCAAACGTTTCACTTCCTAATTTGAGAGTTGTCTTGATGACGGGACGTAGTTCTGTTTGTCCGTTAGAACTTTTGACAATTCTCTGTTCTAAAAGACGAACTTCTATGTACTCCGTCTGGACATTCGAGGTCATATACGGTTCTACTTTGAAGCGAACCATTTTCTTTTTCCCTTTCCAGAAAACCTCGATATCGCGAGCGTGCAATGCTGATGAACGCGCACCTGTATCCACCTTCGCTATAACTTTAATTGATAGTTCCGGTAGCTGTACTGCCTCTTGCCAGCCGATTATAGGCAACGACGGATCTACTACATCATGTCGTTTGTTTGACGATTTCATAATTTTAAACGGCTACCTGTTCTGTGTTCTTTACTTCAGTTTCCAGGAACTCAAAATTAATTCGGTACTTCCCTTCATCCCACACAATTAGTTGCTTCAATCGCAATAATCTGATGGCGTTGCAGCATTCTGACATTGGCATAAACTCTTCGATTTCGATTTCTGTCATGGCTTTTTGGTACAGGAATATTAAGATTTCTGTTTCTTCTTGACTTAGCCCTTTAATCAGCTCTACTCTGTATTTAGCAAATCTGCGGAGTGGTTTGTTTTCTTGGAAGTCCCAGCCACTTTCTTGTTCGTTTTTCGCAAACCAATCAAACGTTTCCGGGTTGTATGCGATCGCATTAACCAAGTCGTTTTCACTAGCTAAAATGCAATAAGCGCACGACTTGCGTTCGTTCCCATTTATGCCGATTACATAGATCGGGCTAGCGGGCCATCCGTCTAGTGCTTCACTATCAGGAAGCTTCCGTCTTCTTTCCCACTCGGCTAAACTTGTACCACACCATTCCCATACTTGCTCGATTTTCCATTTGTGGATTATCAACCAGTCGATTGCTAGTCTATGTTTCTTCCCGGTTTCTAACCATAAACGGTAGGCTTCCTGTACGGGTAGCCAATACTTTTTGACCTTTTTCGTTTCTAGGTCACAGAACTTGACTGCAAATCTTTCACTACATAAACTAGGTCGGAGTGAGATGACTGGCTTTTTCGCTCTGTTTGTACTCTCCTGTGCCCTGATTCCCATGACATTAACGATCAGCCTGTGTCCTGCTGCTCTCAGATGTTTGTCTGTTGGTTCAGTCTTTGACATCTTCGTGCAATATCTTGCAGCGGCGCTGGGGAAGTGAGGAACCTGTCTATTTTGCTCTTTGAGCCGTAGATAGCGCTTGTAAATTATGGCTAGCAGATCCAAGTCGGCTTTGACAACAACAAGGGGCAATCCCGCTTTCTCGCACTGCGCTTTTACAAACGGTAAGGTAAATTTCCAGTCGGCTCTTCCTAAGTCGCAGTGAACCGCGTACAATTCATTTACCCATCCGTTTGTCTTCCTCAAATGCAGTAAAAATTCCTGTGACGCCTGGGAGTCTTTCCCCCCCAATATGCTTAAAATACTCACGCAGTCTGGGTCTTTCATGATTGCATCTACGCATGAGGGGATTTCATACGATCGCTTTTTAGACTGACACAAACTGACCCAATCGATTGTCGAAGCAGCGAGCGAGTAAAGTGGATTTTCTTCAAATAATGGCAGGTTGAGTTGTTCCATGAGAATTAATAAAATTAAGCGTTTATACTGAAGTCAGAGAAATTGACCTGCACTCGTTGCTAAATTCCAGTCGGCTGGATTTTAGCAACGCCTAACTGAATCTCTTTTTCCAAAAATCAATATTTCCTTTGACCTGAACAGATATTTGTCAGGTCACGTTCATTACCATTCATTCAAAGGAGACTCGTAGGCGAGTTATGTCTGCTCTTTTTGATGCAGCTTCTGTTGTTGGCTGCAAACCTATTGCTAAATTTTGGGTTCCCGGTCGTGGAGTAGGTAAAGGTAGACCGAAACTTCACTGGCATGGCGATCGAGTCTACGCCGATTACAGTCAAAGCTATAAAGATTGGCTCAACTACGCCGCCGATGTGATTCACTATCAAGCTCAGTTCTTCCCTCCAGTCGATGAACCTGTTGGTGTCGTGGCTAGTTTCGTTGGTTATGGAACCTCAGACTCTGACAACCTTGTGGCAGCCGGTCTAGATGCCATGACAGACGTCTATCTGAAGGGAGATTCATCCAGCTTCGTTACTGGGGTTAGAGGTAGATTCTGCTCCACGCAATTGCGTCCCGGCATGGAGAAAGAGGTTGGCACGCTGATTGAGATTTATCCCGGAGGTATCCAATCACTCTCACCTGGATTTAGCGATCGCTTTTCCCTTCCTGAATTCCTGCTCATCTCTCCTCTGGTTCGTAAGAAGAGGGCTGATTCTCAATCGGGAGATTTGCCTCATCGCAAGATCGGTAAGAAGACCAGGGAGAAGCTTTTGCTCCGGGAACTTGAGAAGCCGCCATTAGAGATAGTCTTGGACGAACCTGGTTTAATCGCTGAGTTCTGGATTCCCGGCACTGCCCCTGGAAAATCCCGCCCTTATCTTCACTGGCATGACGGGAAGCTCATCAAAACCTACTCGAAAAACTACACAACTTGGATCAACTACGCCCGCGACGTTATCCGTTATACCAAGCGCTCTTTTGCACCACCGCCTAAGCCGGTTAAGGTGGAAGTCGCTTGTGTTGGTTACGCGGGTTCGGACGTGGACAACATCCTTGGTTCTGCCCTCGACAGCTTATCCTTGTCTAAGCTTTATCTGGGAGGGGACTCCTCCAGCTATGTCTGTGATTCAGCGGCTGAATTTTTCAAGGTTCGTAAGCGTCGGGGACAACCAATAGAGAAGGGGACTTGGATCAAGGTTTCTTCGTCGCGAGTATTGAAGTTAGACGCAGGCTTTACGTCTCAGTTTGCACTGCCCAAGCACCTCCAACGTTCTCCCCTCGACTCCAGGTTTAGTGCCTAGTCGTCCCCAACGCCAAACTTTATCTGGAGGGCGACTAGCGAAGATGGAAGTGGGCTAACTAGCGTTGGGTAGCGCTAGCTGTTCATCTATCCATTTTTCTGGTGTCTGCTTATAGAGCCATTGTTCCACTCGCTCACTCTCGGTGTACTTCTTCAGGGATTTATCGGGCCAGATGTGCAGTTTATCCAAACAGCCTACCTGTCGGGCAGCTTCCTCGATCTGTTCCCACTGTCTCAAAAAGTTTTCTGCTCGAACCCGCTCGGAGACCAACGGTTTAGCGAAGTCTAATCCTGCATCAACCATGCGTTTAATATTCACGCCTCGACCATTGATACTTTCATAGAAGATAACTTCCGGTTCTAGAACCATCAGCTTCTCCAAGTGTCGCCGAAATTCTGCCACGCCCATCATCGGCAAAGCTGGTGCCAGTGCAACAAAAAGTCGCACCCCTGCCTTTTTACCTTTCAACAACGCTTCGTAGCGATCGCTGGGCAGGGGCGCTCGCACTTCTACTTGCCGCCCCCATTCGTCATTAAGGTGAGGCAAGGACATTCCGACAATGATGCCGGGGTCTTGAAGTAGTTCTAGATGGTTTGTCCAGAGCGTGCTTCTGGTTAATAACCTTACTCTTTTTCCATACTTCCTTAATATCTCGATCGATTTCATCGTGATTTCTGTAACCCGCCTGTCTGGGCATGGGTCGCATTCTGAGGAAAATAACACCACTCCCTGCCCTGCGATTGACGAATGCCAAGTTCGCATTC
>DATNPC010000397.1:0-10609 GCA_036703375.1 Allocoleopsis sp. | reverse complement strand
CCTGCCTCTCTCCTGCTAGGAGTTTCCGGCACAAGATTAGACCTCCTGCATGAATCATGAAAAGTCCCCTAAATCCCCCAAATTTGGGGGACTTTGAATTCATGTTCCCCCAGAATTGGTGAATTAGGGGGGCAACAATTTTATTCGTGCAGGAGGTCTATGGATTCATTGGGAGTTAGGGCCTGTCCAGAAGTACGAGGAACCTCAATCATTGAGTTTGAACTTGATTCGATCGAGGCGGAGAAATTTGGGAGTCCACCAGTTCCACTTGCCCATCAGGTGCATACTGGCAGGGACAAGGACGGCTCGAATCAGTGTCGAGTCAATGAAAATCGCGATCGCAACTCCCAAACCCAAGGCTTTGACGAAGATAATACTCGTCAGGGCAAAAGCTCCCGTGACGATAATCATCAGCAAGGCAGCACTGGTAATAATCCGTCCGGTTCGCTCCAATCCTTCAATCACACTCAAACTGTTATTGTGAGAGCGATCGTAAGCCTCCTTAATGCGGGTCAGCAGAAACACCTCATAGTCCATGCTCAGACCGAACAGAACGCAGAACAGGACAACGGGTAGCAAGATATCTAAATAACCCAGTGGAGTGAAGTTCAGCCAAGTTTGAAAATGACCTTCTTGGAAGATGAAGACTAAAGCGCCAAAGGAGGCTCCAATCGACATGAAGTTGAGGAAAATAGCTTTCAGAGGTAAAACGATTGACCCAAAGAGAATACATAGGGTCACGAACGTCACCGTCATCATGACCGCTAGCACCCAGGGAAAGCGTTGGTAAACGACCTGAAGGGTATCGAGGCCACTCGCCGTTTGCCCCCCGACTTGGATACGCAGATTGTCTAGAGATAAGCGACGTAATTCCTGCACCAAGTCACGAGAAGCCGCATCATTGCTAGGGGTGCGGCTGTTAACCGTTATCAAGGTCATCGAATGACTGCTCAATCGCGTTACGGCATCTGCTAGCTTGCTCGAAGGAATCAATGCGGGATGGCTATACAGTTGCTGGTAGTTTTCCAGGCTAAGTTTGGGGTCAATGTTAAACAAGCTACTAACGCCTGCGACTCGCGGATCGGCTTTGAGTTTGTCTACTAAATTGTAAAGAGTCGCGATATGGTGGTTGGCAAGGATGGGTTCAGTCGGGTTCTTGGTGCTAACGGCAAGTAAGATAGGAGCTGTTTCCCCCGGTCCAAAGGCTTGCTCTAAAACTTCTACACCCTCGCGTCCTGGAACATCTCGCGGCAAGATATTAACGTCACCGACGCCAAAACGAGCGGCTAAAAAGGGTGAAGCCAGGATAGCCACGAGGACTAAGACAGCAGCAACGGCTGTCATACTGTGACGCATAATGGTTTGAGCGATCGCTTTCCAGACACCCTTTCGTTGAGGAGAAGGTCGAACGACTCGCCAGCGGTTCACTCCATGACCTAACACTCCCAACAGTGCAGGTACCAGCGTGACAGCAGCAGCGACGGAAAGCCAAATAACCAACGACCCAGCGACCCCTAAGGAACGTAGGAGGACAATGGGAAAGAGGAGCAAGCTAACTAAACCAATACCCGTGGTTAAACCCGAAAAAAAGACAGTTCTCCCTGCTGTATCGACCGTGCGTACCACCGCCTGCTCAACTGACCCCAATCGCAATTCCTCTCGAAAACGATTGACAATCAGTAGTGAAAAGTCAATCCCAATCCCCAGCCCCAACATCGTTGTAATATTGAGAGCAAAGATGGATAGCTCCATCTTCAAGGTGACAAGAGACAGCAAGCCGAGAGTCACTGCAACCGTCATTACTCCCATGGCGACTGGCAGACTTGCCGCTACGGCTGAACCAAATACAAACAGTAGAGCAATTAGGGTAAGAGGCAGGGTAATTAACTCGGCTCGACTCAAATCTCGTTTGCTGATGCGTTGAGCATCTCGCTCTACAACCGGTTGACCGGTTAGATAAGTTTTGAGGGAGCGAGTATCGCGCCCAGCCAGTACTTGCTCGATGCGATCGATCGCCGATAATGTCTCATTACCACTGACCTTCAGATTAATGACGCTGTACTGAGTACGTCCGTCAGCACTCCGATACTCTGGACGTTCCGCTGCACTGACAACAGAACTGACAGATGGCAAACGTCTGACTTGGGTTAGGACGTGCTCGATTTCCGTTTGGTTCTCATCCAGCGTTGGGTTTGAGAGACTCTGAAAGACAACGGTTAGAGCATCGGGAGAAGCATTAAGTTCTTGCTGCAACACTTGTTCGACACGGTGCGCTTCCCCTGCTTTGTAAGCCATCCCAGCACCTTTGAGCACACTGTCAAGGTGAGGAGTTAACGCTAGACTCAGCAGCACTAGTATTCCCCAACTGGCGATGACTGTCCAACGGTAACGGTAGGCTAAATACCCTAACCAGGCAAAAATTGACGTTCCATCAGCAAGCTGAAAGGTAACTTTCTCTGTCTGCGACACATCTTAAACTCCATACAACCGATGAGAATATAGCAGGCACTCCTGACTTGACGTCATGCTGCACCAGATGTGTCATAGCATCGAGATCTATTGCACAAAACTGAATCGACTCCTGAGCGTAGCTGGTAGCTAAGCTATCAACTACACCCAAATCTTTAAAAAGCTAAGTTTAGCTTCCTTATCAACTATTAACGGTTCGGTCGCCCTATGATCGGATTTTCAACAGCGTCTCGGTACTGTTGGACTTCCTCGGTGAAGCCAATTGGCAAAACGGTCTCAACGTTTTCGTGGGGACGAGGAATAATGACCCACGTTTCCAAGGTAGCACCATAAGTTCTTTCTACTGCGGCAATCCCAGCCTCCATCGCCGTTTTCACCTCAGACACATCGCCTCGAATATTGACTGTAAAACGAGCGCTACCGGCTCTGAGATAACCGACGAGGGTCACTCTACCCGCTTTGACCATAGCGTCTGCTGCTGCTAGTACACCAGGAAACCCCTTGGTTTCAATCGATCCTACTGCCTCAAGTGGCATTGCTTCTCTCCTGAATTGGTTGTTGAAATATATGAAGCCAACAATTAATTTTACGAATCTTCGCTCAACCTTTTTAAGATAGAGCGGATTGTCTTTGTGTTTCCTACTCTTGAACTGGATAGCTGACACCGTCATGGAAGACAACACTTAGACAAGGTTGAGTTGCTCAAAAGATTCTGAACTGTTCGACTTTAGCAGTGTATTCAATAGGCATAACATCTACAACATTTTCACTGGGATTGGGGATGATGTAGTGCGAAACCACCTCACCACCGTAGACTTTTTCTGCGGCTTCAATCCCAGCTGCAACAGCAACTTTGACCTCAGCGATCCTGCCTCGGACAGCAACGATAAAGTTACCCCTTTCCGCTAGACCATAATAGACCAGTGTGACTGCGCCAGCTTTGACCATTGCATCTGCTGCTGCTAGCACAGCAGGAAAGCCTACTGTTTCAATTGTTCCAACTGCGGCTGGCATCCTAATAACTCCCCTTATAAAGGAAATCTGTGACATTAATTGTACGAGGATTCTTTTCTCCTAGAAAAGGAGAACTCCCAATGAGACGACCTTAATACTGTGCGATGTCAGACCAGGTAGCAGAAAAATCTGCATCAGTTGATACTTCACAGTCAATCGTAGTATAATTAAGGGTTAGTAAAATTTATTGATTGGCGAATTCAAGCTAAGCTAACAAGCATTCAATTTGGGTATTAGGCCATAGGTAATGGGGAATAGGGAATAGGCAAGAAAGTTAAGATGTGCCTCACCGATCCGAGAATCACTATATCCAGTATAAAGATTTTGCAAAGGTAAACTTTTACTAACTTAAATGGAGTTCATTCTCATCAAGTCCGTTAAAATTCCCGACAAAAACCTCAGCATACCTGTCTTGACGCTTGGTTTGATTACAGGAAATTAACTAAATTTATAGGGCTTACATTAATAAGAAAAATGTGTAAATTTTCTCGACTATCTGTAGCTATCCTCAACTCTCAGCCAACCTTTTTGTGTTTTTTTGCAACACTTCATTGAATAAATTTACATTTTTCAGGGGTTCTATCTTCAAACTTTATATTTTTTTTGTAAAGCATCGGAGAGACTACTAGCAATCCCCTACTGGGGGATAGTAGGATGCAAGTGGAAGTAGCTCTAGGCAATTACGAGATTAATGAAAATAGAAACATGCAGACTGCAACTAAGGCACTTTAGACCTGATGATGCGGATGAGCTGTATCGTATCTATAGCGAACCCGAGTTGTTTAAATACATGTCCAATGAAAAACCTTTACTTTGGGAACAGACCCCGAAGGTAATCGATTTATTCACAGAAAATTGGCGACAGTATGAATTCGGGGTGTGGGCAGTAGTTCATAAAAAACATCAAAAACTAATCGGTCATTGTGGATTTAAGTTTCTGGAAAACACGCAAGAAGTTCAAATCGGTTACTTGCTTCTGAAACCTTATTGGGGTAGAGGTTTAGCGACAGAAGCGGCTTCAGCGGCAATGATGTACGGATTTGAGATGGCTAACTTGAGAAAGATTGTCGCGATCGCAAAACCTGAAAACATCGCCTCGCGACGGGTGATGGAGAAATTAGGCATGACTTACGAGAAAGACGCCTACCACTACAACAATCATGTAGTGTACTATTCTCTGTTGCGAGAAACCTACAAGTCAAACACAAGGAGTTTCACCAGTCCGACTCTCGCCCCAGCACTGTCCCCTTTACTCGTCGCTTCTTAATCATGCTAGTGCGAGAAGGCAGAAGGCAGAAGGCAAGAAAGCTTGTATAGTAAGCTTTTTAACCTTTTTCAACTGGATAGTTATTTGTGCCACGCTGCACTAGAGGCAATGTGAACCAGAACGTTGCACCCGCTCCGGGAGAACTAATTACGCCAATTTCTCCACCGTGAGCTTTGATAATCTGCTGACACAGATACAATCCCAAGCCAAAGCCGGTTGAGCGGCGAGTGCTGCTCCCTCGATAGTACAATTCAAACAGGCGATCGCATTGCTCCTGAGTAATCCCCACTCCATCATCAGCAACGGTAAAACGAATCATTTTGGATTTTGGATTTTGGCGTGAATCTAAGGATTTAAGGGTTTTTGACTGATGAGTCTGATGCTCTAACGCAGGATCGATAGTGGCACTGATGGTGAGGTTGATTCCTGGGGGATTATATTTCAACGCATTGGTAATCAAATTTTCAAACACTCGCCACAACTGACTGGCATCAGCACTGACTAACGGCAAGTCATCGCTCGCTTGCAGAGTCAGTGTTGCTTGATTTTTGGTGAGGATTGGCTCCATCTCCGCCAAGAATGCCCCGAGTAATTGAGCAATCTGTACCGGAGAACGCTTAACCACAACACCTTGCTCTCGCACCATGTGAACTTCCAACAGAGAGTTAATCAATCCCAGTTGGCGTTCGCTACTGTGAATCATTCGGGATAAAACCGAGCGAGAAACGGGAACGCTCGCTGATTCGGGTTGATTGGCAACAGATGGCCCAGAGTTGAGCAAATTCCTCAACACCATTAATGTTCCCGTCACGGGGTTTCGCAAATCGTGAGAAACCGCTTGTAGGAACACATCCTTCAGCTGGTTGAGTTCTTGGAGTTCCTGATTTTGCGCCATCAGTTGCGCGGTGCGCTGCTGCACTTGTTGTTCTAAGCTGGTATTGAGTTCGAGCAGTTGCTGGTAAAGCCGTGCCTGCTTAATTGCGATCGCAACTTGGGTAGCTAGAGAGCGCAGCAAATCGACTTCCCAGGATTGCCAGCGACGCGGCCCCGAACATTGGCACACCACCAACATCCCACAAGGCTGCTCGTCAACCACGATACAGACAGCCATGGCAGCTTGAACTTGATAGAGATGCAAGCGCTTTAAAAGAACGGGTGGCCCATTGACGAAAGCCGCATCCTCAATCAGCTTGACATCCTGATGCACAAACATGGGCAGAAGTTCTTGGAAACAGTTCTCGTCCTGAACGGCTACGTCCACGCAGGAAGGGCAATTCGTAGCGACGGCTTCAGCAACGATTTTATCCTGGGGATGAGCATTGACACAGCAGAGGTTGACGCGATCCGCTTGCAAAAATTGGCGAATTTCTTGCACCGTCGTATTGAGAATTTCATTAAGATCGAGCGATTGGCGAATGCGCGAGGCGATTTCTCCCAGTAATCGCTCTCGTTGAGCGGCTTCTCGCAGCTGTTCTTCCGCTCGTTTGCGATCGGTAATATCCCGTAATATAGCTAAATGATGCGGCTGGCCTTTATAGGTAAACGTTGTGCTGCGAACTTCTATCGGCAATGGCGTCCCATCCTTGCGTAAATCAACCGCTTCGCGGGAGAATGAGACACCCTGCTCGATCGCATTCAGGTACTCTTGAAACACGGGGTAAGAGTCGGGATGAATGAAGGTTTTCGGATCGAGGGAGATAAACTCTTCATAAGAATAGCCGTGCATTCGGCAGACAGCAGGATTGGCCTCAACCACTCGACCAGACAAATCGTTGATAATGAATCCATCCGTTGCTGCTTCAAAAATCGCCCGGTATTGGGCTTCGCTCTCTTGAATTCTTTTTTCCGCTTGCTTGCGCTGGGTAATATCGTTCGTCAGACTCAAAAAGCAAGTCTCGCCCTCTAAGGTAATGATTTCCGCTGAGAGAAGGCCTACTAAAATTTCCCCGGACTTGCTGCGAAATTCAATTTCCTGGTTGGAAACGGCACCCTGTTGCTGCAACAGTTGCACGATGCGATCGCGATCGGCTAAATTTACCCAAAGGTTTAACTCGCTAGCCGTTCGACCAATCACCTCATCGCGTTGATAGCCGCAAGAGCGCAAAAACGCCTCGTTCACCTCAATCGAACGCCCCTCAGCTAGTGTGCTAATCGAGATGGCGCTCGGGCAACACCGAAAGGCTTTGGCAAACTTCTCCTCACTCGCTCGCAGTGCTTCTTCTGTGGCTTTGAGTTCCGTAATATCAAACCCAATGCAGACGGCGGCTTTGCCTTGCAGATACTTCTGAGCTAAGAGTAAATACCGGCGAGCAGAACCCTCGACGTTGAACCTAATCTCTTGGGACGCCACAAACGATTCCGCCGCAAAAAACTGAGTGATAAACTCCTTAAGTTCAGGGGCAGACTGGCTGTAACCCAGGTCCTGACCGACAATTGTTTGGGGAGAAACGTGGAAAATATTCGCAAGATAGCGGTTAATGCCAAGATACTTTAAATCGGAGCCAATCCAAAAAATGCATCCCGGTACGGTGTCTAAAATCGCTTGCAGTTGGTCTTTAGCGGTTTGCAGCGATTCGATTAAGTGCTCTTCTCGTTTCTGTGCCTGCTGACGCTCGGTAATATCTCGGCTGTTGAGGACAATACCTCCTACAGCGGGATCGTCAAGCAGGTTGCGTCCCACAACTTCCAGATACCGCCAACTATTGTCAGGGTAAAGTAGCCGTATCGTCACCTGAACGGGTTTCCCTGGATTTTGCAGGATTTCCTCAAAAGCGGCTTGGGCGACGGCTAAGTCATCGGGATGAACCTCATCAAAGGACGATTTGCCCAGTAATGTTTCCGCCTCGACACCAAGATTGAGCTGGCTCGACGGGCTAACGTAGATGTAATTTCCCTCTCGATCCAAGACATCAATCATATCGCTGGACCCTTGAATCAAGGCCTTGAACCACGCTTCACTTTTGGCAAGGGCGGCTTGGGCGAGTTTGCGTTCGGTAACGTCCACCAAGACGGCTAGAGAACGACGCACTTGTCCCGCATCATCTTTTTCTGCGATCGCGCTCAATACTACATCAATAATCTCACCATTCTTTTTCACAAATTGATACGGCACTTCTTTACAGACACCCGTCTGAAAATAGGCTGGCAAGACTACCTCTTGAGCATAACGACAGGATTGCGGCGTCAAAAACTCTACCGATTTGCGACCAATCACGTCGCTTCTGTCGTAACCTAGATGTTCCAACCAGTAGTCGCTAACAGCAATCAGTCGCCCCTGCTCGTCAATCGAGTGCAACATCACGGGGGTTTTGTTGTAAAGCGATTTGTAGCGAGCTTCGCTGTCTCTCAGGGCGACTTCTGCTCGTCGGTGTTCGCTAATCTCCTGTTTTAACTGTTCGTTCGCTTGAGTCAGTTCGGCAGTCCGTTCTTGAACTTTTTGTTCGAGTTCTTCACTCAAGGCACGATAGCGAGCTTCACTCGCTCGTAACGCTTCTTGGGTCCAATAGCGCTCGGTAATGTCATTGCCGATGCAAAGAACTCCCGTTACCTGTCCGGTAGCATCTAAAATCGCTTTATTCGTCCAAGCGACCCAGACGCGATTGCCATCGCGACGCATATTTTCATTTTCATTCCGGCAATACCGCTCTGGATGTTCGATCAAGTCTTGGGTTAGGCTCGCCAAATTTCGTCCCGATGTTTCGGTTTCTGGGATAATTGTGCCCAGCGCAGGACGACCTAAAATTTCTGTTTCTGGATAACCAAAGAAGGTTTGAGCGAACTCGTTGAAAAAGGTAATGTTGCCTTGAGTGTCCAAGCGCAGAATGATGCTATTGGCATTCTCGACCAGTTCTCGGTATTTGGTCTCGCTTTCGCGCAGTGCCTGTTCTACTTGCTCGCGGGGTACGAGTTCGCGCAATGGTGCTTCGGTGGATGATGATGGAAAATGCGATCGCGTTTGCCCATCTACTGTGGATTCTCGCTTTCCTTCCAGGTCAATACCGACTGACATCGTTGCCAGGAGTTCTTTGAGCGTTTCAAAAGCTGTTTCATCTCGACAACAATCCCGCAAGGCTTGCAAAAGTTCCGCATTCGGTGTCATGGCACGTTCACCCGATCGAGCGCTCTTCCTCTTCAACAGCTTTCTACGGTTGGCAGGAAGCAGGTCATGTCAATAGGGATAGCACACAATGCTTTCACAGCAAATTCCGGAGTCAGACGCGATCGCAGCTCCCACTCTATCCAAGTGAGGACTGGATATTATGTCATAAATTTTGACATCTTCCTATAAGAATAATTGCTTAAAATTCTAGTAGACTAGCTGGCAGAAAATGTCTTATGACACGAGTGATTTCCCGATTTTGGGCAGCCAGCAGCATAGTCCTTGGCTGTCTCGCCACTCTAGCCCCTGCAAGAGCGCAAATCGTTCCAGATAACACGCTTCCAATTAATTCGAGAGTCACACCAGGATGTGTAGTTTGTACAATTGACGGGGGAACCGCAAGAGGCGTTAACCTATTCCACAGCTTTAGCGAATTTTCTGTGCCGACGGGAGGTGAGGCGTTTTTCAATAATGCCTTGCCGATTCAGAATATCTTCAGTCGGGTGACGGGGAACTCGGCTTCTAATATTGATGGCTTGCTTCGCACGAATGGCACGGCGAGTTTGTTTTTCCTCAATCCAAATGGAATTAGTTTTGGTCAAAATGCCCGATTAGAGATTGGGGGTTCATTTTTTGCAACGACGGCGAACAGTGTTAAGTTTCCGGATGGCAGTGAGTTTAGCGCTACCAATCCTCAAGCACCGCCGTTGTTGACGGTTAATGTCACTCCAGGGGTACAGTATGGAGCCAATCAGCTTATTAGATCTATCCAGAAGTACTTATGAATAGGCGTATCGACAGCTTCACGGTGACACGTTCACGTTCTATCTCCTCTGAGCAAATTATTGGGGTTGAACCATCGAGTACCAAAAACTGCGCCTTGTTTGGAAGTTGGCGTCGTTGTTGCTATTTGGGAGTATGGGTGGCTTTGGGGATAAGTGGTGGAATTGCATTTTCAGGAAATCCCGCCTTGGCTCAGAGCAATATCGTACCCGATAACACGTTGGGTGCTGACAGTTCCCTGGTTATGCCCAACTTCAATGGCTTACCTGTTGAGGTAATTGCAGGTGGAACTCAACGAGGGCAAAACCTGTTCCACAGTTTTCAGGAATTTAATGTTAGTGAGAACAGAGGAGCCTATTTCTTAAGTCCTGACGCCGCTATTGAGAATATACTAGCGCGAGTAACGGGCGGTAATCGCTCTGATATCCTAGGGACACTAGGCACTTTCGGTAACTCTCAGCCAAACCTATTTTTAATTAATCCTAATGGAATTATCTTTGGCCCGAATGCCAGCTTGGATGTAGGTGGTTCTTTTGTTGCCACAACAGCAAATGCAGTGGGGTTGGGTGAAACGGGACGATTTAGTGCCTCAGAACCTCAGACAAGTAACTTACTTGCAATCAACCCCAACGCCTTCTTTTTTAACCAATTCTCTAATCAAGGACAAATTGTCAATCGTTCCACTGCAACAACTACGGTATTGGGCTTTTTTGTTAATGGTCTGCCTTCTAGCTACGGACTTCAAGTTCTCGGCGGTCGGAGTTTATTGCTATTGGGCGGTAATGTGAACGTAAACGGCGGTATCGTATTTGCTCCGGGTGGTCGAGTTGAGTTGGGAGGATTAGCAAGTACAGGAACGGTAGGACTGAACGTTGATGGTAACAATCTACATCTAGCTTTTCCCGATAACGTAGCGCGAGCTGATGTGTCGCTCACAAATAGAGCCGTAGTCTCTACTAGAGGAGAAGGAGGTGGTG
>DATNPC010000396.1:0-3736 GCA_036703375.1 Allocoleopsis sp. | reverse complement strand
GGAACAAGTGCTGCAACAATATTTGGATGATGCTCAACAAATTCCCAGCTATGCTAAAAATGCGATCGCGGCAGCAACGAATGGACGAATTGCTGTCAACTATCCCAATGTCCGACAACTCAAACCCAATCAAAGTTCGACGAGAGGAGAAGTAGCTGCGTTTTTGTGTCAGTCGCTGCGTCTGACAAGAACGATTCCCACTCAGTACATTGCGGGGAATAGTAAATTATTTGCCATTGAGCCAGAAAGTGGTGGAATTGGTCGTTTTACCAATGGTTTAGCTGTAGCAGTAGTTAACGGTAAATATGGCTATATCGATAAAACTGGTAAACTTGCGATTCCTCCTCAATATGAGGATGCGGGTACTTTTTCCGATGGACTCGCTCCTGTTCAAGTCGGAGGTAAATGGGGCTTTATCGACACTCAGGGTAATCTCATCATCAAACCTCAGTTTATGATGGTCGAAGCCTTCTCTGAAGGATTAGCAAAAGTCTGGATTGACAATCGAGTTGGATTTATCGATCGCACTGGAAAACTAGTTATTCCCAACAACTTTGAGAGTGCTAACAGTTTCTCTGAAGGATTGGCTATTGTTCAAGTCGAGCAGCAGTGGAGCTACATTGACAAAACGGGAAAACTCCTCATGTCTCCACAACCTCATATCTTGTGGCCGTTTTCTGAAGGATTGGCAGTCATAGGAGTTAATGGAAAATATGGCTTTATTGACAAGACTGGAAAAATTGCGATCGAGCCGCAGTTTGAGGAGGTGAGGTCATTTTCCGAAGGATTAGCCGCAGTTAAAGTGCGTGATGCTAATGATTTTGCGCGATGGGGTTACATTGATAAAACCGGGAAATTAGCGATCGAACCTAAATTTTACAAGGTACAACGCTTTTCCGAAGGATTGGCAGGAGTCAAGTTCGACAACCAATGGGGCTTTATTGATAAAGCAGGTGCAGTCGTCATCCCCAGTCAATTTATTGGTCCTGATTATTTTGATGATGACGCAGTGGAGCCTTTTTCCGGCGGGTTAGCCATGGTAAGAATGAGAGAAAAGGTCGGCTTTATCAATTCAAAAGGTAGCTTTATCATTCAACCTCAATTTCCTGATGCAACGTCTTTTACTGAGGGATTAGCGCGAGTGAACGTAGGTGGGAAATGGGTGAACGAAGTAGGAGGCTATGACTCTACGGCTACCCCAGTTTTATCAGCTAAGTTACGGGGAGGAACATGGGGCTATATTAGTTTTCCTAAAGCGCCGGTTCAGTAATTACAGTTTTTTCTACAGGAGTGAAGTACAGTTTGTCTGTTTTTAGGGGCGCGCGGATGTGCGTCCTGATACAGAGTTTATTTCATCAGCAAAGCAAATTGCTGTAATAGACAAGGGGTATGGCAGTGCCATACCCCTACGCAGAGAAGTGAGAATTAATTCTACGAGCCTGGGATATCCTTGTGGGAAACTCCCTTAACCAATTGATTTAACTAATACCGATGGGTCTACGTCTAGACCATCGGTCGATTGCGTTGTATTCTGAATATTCAATTCCAGGACTTCTCGAATATCAAGGTTGAACGGATTACTGAGAATTTGGCAAATTTTCTGCTGCCAGGTTTCTTCTACATGCCCTTGAAGTGTTTCAAGAGATGCCAGTAAGCGCTGCCTATCGGACAGAGTCACATCTTCCATCAAATCTGTGACTTCCCATAACATTTGCTCTTGAGCTTCTGGTATCAATTTAACCCAGTTAGAGGGTAATAAATTGCGCTCTACGATAGTCAACTTCCATTGATAGTCAGGCATGCAGCTAATTTTCTCTAACATTACAACACCCGTTTACACTCTATAAAATCAAGATGAAATGCATGTGAAGCCAGGACAATTTTTTATGAAGTAATCATGAAAGCGCTTTATTTTAGGAACCGAGCGAATCATTTTATTCATGTTAATAAAAGCTCTGGTTTAGGAGAGCTTTTTTATCTTCATCATGCATGTCTTTTAGTCTGAAGGCGGATGAGTGGCTAACAAAAGAGCCTCAATGCTACCCTGTATATTTCTGATTGACTTTCAGCAGTAATGCGAAAAGTCTGACTTACTTCCTCTTCAAGAGTCTATCTATTCGTTCCGGACAGTTCTGTCAGTAAATTTACTGGATTTTCGTGACGAAGAAGCGTTCATAGGCGATCGCAGGCATCCATTTTTGGAGATTTATGTTGTCTCTTACCAGAATTTTTCCGGCATCTCGAGCGCGAGAAGCAGAAAAAAGGTTTGTACTAGACAAACAAGTTGACAAAATTGAGATGCACCAGGGCGATCGCAACTCTCGGCAAATCAACAGTCAGCTTTTGTCCGATCGCAAAAACTGCCCATTTGCTACTGATGTATCGCCACTTGTTATCAACCCGCATCCTTGCTAAGCCTTCAGAAAAAGCACCAGCTTCATCAAACTGAGGTTCGATAACAACCTTACCCATCTTATCTATATACGCGTACCGATTGCCAACTTTCACTGCTGCTAGACCTTCAAAAAAGTCTGACGCGAAGCTGAACTGTGGTTTTAGGGCGATTTGCCCTGTTTTCTGGATATAGCCCCATTGAGAGTCAATCTGTACCAAGGCTAACCCCTCACAGAAATCTGACGCCCAATCCAATTTGCGATCGCTGACTGACTCTCCCGGTTGGATGCTTTAATCTGAAATTCTTGGGTAGGGGCATGGCAATGCCATGCCCTGGCAGCCACGGAGTTTTGCAATGTGTTTAATCAGATTGCTTGGGTTGTGCCACACGGGCTTCAATATCGTCTAACGTTTGCAGTAGCAGACGCTTTGCCTGCAATTCCCAGCCCCATTTCTGAATGCGGAACGCTGCAACAGCTCCAGCAACAGCTACAATGTAGCCTACCCATTGCGTCAGAGAAATTGCTCCGAGTAAACCCAATCCAGCAATTCCCCAAAAGGGTAGAGCAATGGTTTGACGCTGTTCCTCAACGAGTTTGGGCAAACCGTCTGATGCCATTTGTGCGGCTAAGGCTTCGCGGCAACGTCGCTGCTGTTCCATTGGGACAGATAGACCGATTTTACGGCGAAGTTTCTCCATTTTGCGGGCATCAGTGCTGTACTCCGTTAGCTCGTCCTCTGCCATTTTGATCAAGCGTTCCAGTTGATCCATGATGCGACTCCTGCGGCGGTAAATTTCAGTTCTTCTTTAACTTTGTCATAGGTCGTAGCACCGACGCGGGATGAACCTCACAATCGCTAACTCGCTAAGAACTCCACAATCAATCTATTAAACTCTTCTGGGCGTTCGACATGGGGCCAGTGTCCGCAGGGATTGAAGATATGTAACCGAGCGTTGGGTAAACCTTTAGCAGCAATATGAGCATGAGCAACTGGCAAAATTCGGTCGTGTTGACCCCAAATGACAAGTGCAGGTTGAGCGATACTAGGCAATTGCTCGACAAGCGGACTGAACACTGTCTTGCGAACGCCCAGTAGGTTTAAATTCGTCTCGATTAGATTTAAGATTGCTCTTTTTGTACCGGGTAGACCGTATTTTTGATAGCTTAACTCGATCCATTCATCGGGAATAACGTTGCGATCGTAAACGTTATGTTTTAGCACTAAAGCCGCACCCTGGCGAGTAGGGAAGGAAAGCCTGCCGACAAACGGTAATGCGAGTAATCGAAGTGCGATCGCAATTTCTTGTCCTAACCCAAAACTATTGACCAGCACCAACTTT
>DATNPC010000395.1:0-2944 GCA_036703375.1 Allocoleopsis sp. | reverse complement strand
TCCTGTTGGCACTCAAATTGAGGGAATGCCTGCCGTTACCGTCAAGGTTGATGGAGAGGTATTTTTGGCAACTGATAAAGATGGCACTGTTGTCGAAAACAAACAATCAAATCTTCTTGATGTTCTTACTTCTTTGACGCCAGAGATAGACTCAGTTACCCCCACTCTAACTGTGAGCGAAAACGTTAACGGCGATGAAGTTTTGCTTAAGGGTGAGACTTCTACTGGTCAATCCGTTGACGAACTTACGTCGGATTTTAAAAATCAGTTAGATTTCTTGATGTCAGCCCCAGTAGGCACTGACTTATCTATTGGAGCTATGACCATAAAATCTGGCAACGAGGTTCTTTTTGAAACAGATGCCGAAGGGAAAGTTGTCGTCAATCAAATGTTTCCTGACGATCGCGATACGATAGAGGATTTTGAAATTCGTGCCGAACAGGAGGAACAGGAGGAACAGGACGAAATTGAAGCTGAAATAGCAGCAGAACTCGAACAAGAGCGTTCGGAACAAGTTCGTGAAGAGGTCGATCCACTTTCCTGGGTTGATGATATGTTGCTTGACGAACCGGAACCAACACCAGAAGAAACTCAAACATTGGCAACCGAACAAGTTGCAGTCAATCAACAGATTGACGAAATTCTAGACGACGCTTACGAAGCAATGGTAGATCCTGAAGAGGAGCCAGAAGTTTCAGAAGGCGAGACTCGGCTAGATTTTGAAGCTCTTGTTGATGTATTTAGCCTGAACCTTCAAGAACTGGTCGATCGGGAGAATGAATCGGCTGGAACTATGAGCCGTATGCAAGCCGAATCTGAACAGGAACAAAATACAGATCCGTTGGGTGCTTTCTTTGAAGGGCTTTCAAGCGATCAAAGATCTGAAATTGAAGCTCAAGCCTCGCTGCAAATAAGCCAAGCTTCCCTTGCTTTTGATGCCCAACAATCTCAACAACAGTCTGTTTCTGATAATTCCCCCCAAGCCTATAAACCCACAGCACAACCGCTATCTAGTAATGAGCGAGCGTCTGTAGAAGAACCAAGCCAGACGGCAGAACTTGTGGCTTACATGGGTTCTAATATTGACCGACGCTGGGTGCCGGAACCACTTCCGGCACAAGAAGCAAGGGTTAGAAGTGACGAGGCTCTTAAGAAGGCTGGTGACAACCAATCTATAGAAGATGATAAACCCCGTGACGGATTGAGCGCGATGCCGAAGGCGGTGCTACCGCACATCGCGTCTGCCCTTCAAGCCCTTCCTTCCTCTCCCACCAAGGATGTAATGCTGGGTATGGTTGCCGATATGCAGCACTCCTTAGAGCAGCAGGAGAAAACTCCTAACCCCGAGATGGAAGCATTCGTCGCTCGCCGCAAGGAAGAACCACAAAACTCGAATTGGTGGCAGAAGGTTTCTTCAACTTTGGAATCTACTTTTGGCAACGTCCGCGATACCTTTCAGAACTGGCGTGCTGCTACTACTCTGAACAAGCTGGCCCAAAGTCAGGCACTTCAATCGGGCGAGAGTTACGAGGCTGCTGGTTTCAACTTATCGCGTGAGGGCAATCAGTACACGCTTTCTGATAAAGAGGGCAATCCCAAGATGCGGTTTGAATCGACTATCTTGGGCGTGAAAGTGGACAATACCTTGCCACCGCTATCGGGTGGTGACTTTGCCAAAACGGTTCAGTTGCGTGCCGATTTGGATGCAGGCAAAGAGCCAAGCGGTGCTTTCATAAACCAAGCCATTCACGAGGGGCAGTACATCTCGCGGGTCAACAGGATTATCAAGGCACTGTCTGACTACGCCAAATCTCAAGGTGGGAACGCCAAGGTGGACGGCAAGCTTTCTTACGACTTTAGAGCCAATTCCAAGGGTTCTGTGATGATTACCGATAAGGAAGGGAACGTTCTGTTGGCAGCGGGTAATGGGCAGATGCGTTCTCGCATGGAAGAGAAAGACTTGGCTCATTTTGAAAAAATGATTCCCGCACTCTCTCAATCCAATACAAAAATGGCTGTTGCCGCCCAAGCTTCCGTTAGTGCAGCTCCAGCCGCCGCTCAATCTAAAAAGAGCAAGGGACTCGAACTCGGTTAATTCTCGCCAAGAGTGCAAGCCCAACTCCAAGGGCGCTCTGCTGGAGGCAGCACGAGAGCGAGTGCATTGCTTAAGAAGTTGCGCCACACAAGAAGTAAATCTTTTTTACAACTCAACCATGAGCTATTCTAAGCTGAAGCTATCTCTGCAATCGGGAAACTCGGTTGTTTCCTACCAGTGTCAACTTACCGAACGCATTAGCGTCCTTGGGGCATTAGCCACTATTGCTTCCACCTCGTTCCATTTGCCTTGCTACCTCTGGAACTTGGGTAGCAATACTCTAGCTTTGATTGGATCGGACAAACAGGAAGTCCTTGCCGATTTCAACTCATCAACTAATCCATTTTCCGTTCTTCAATTTCTCCTAACCGAAGCTCAGTCGGGGATCTTTATCCTGGAGAACTTGCATCCTTTTTTGGTAGCTTCCTCACCCGATGTGGCTTCCCAAGTTGCGGTTGTCCGCCTGGTGAGCCAGGTTACTTCTTTGGCGTTTGATTTCAAGGATTCCCAAAAATTTATCATTTTACTCTCGACAGCCGATCGAGAATTGCCTCCGGCTTTGAGTAGCGTCGTTCCTGAATTTATCCATCCCCTTCCTAGTTATGAAGATAACGTTGCTCTTCTTAAGGACTTTCTTCCCTCTCTCGATCCAGCATTAGATACGGGCATTATCCCCCAATTAGCTGTTAGCGCTGGAGGGCTTTCCACTGAGGAGATTAAGTCGGGATTGCGATATTCGTTTCACTTAAATGGAGGCAAGCTGACTCCAGACGTTACTCAGAATTTGCTTGACTACAAAATTGACCGTCTCAAGGCATTTAATTTAGCCTTTACAGCTCCGCCTAACGT
>DATNPC010000394.1:0-4562 GCA_036703375.1 Allocoleopsis sp. | reverse complement strand
CATCTACAGCATTGCTGGCTAACAATACCTGATAGCGATCGCTTAATGCTCGCTTGATGGTAGTTTGCACGATTAAGGAGTCGTCAACACTTAAAATGAGGGGCAGTTGTTTGTCACTGGCAGCAGCGACAGGAGTGGTTGGCGTATCGTCTCCTAAGATGACCCAACCGGATGCTGCCCATGCGACATAAGAACGTGCCAGTTCCAAAGGGTCTTGCCCGACTTGCGCGGCAATATCAATTAGCGATTGCTTTCCATTCACCCACTGCCGTAAATGCAACTGCACCTGAGAGTCTTTGACCGCAGCCAAACCGCTGAGAGACAGCTGAGGTACAGCTTCCATTGAAGTGACCACAGGAACGAGTGCAGTCCATTCCTGTTGGCGATGGGTGACATCTTGCATCAGTTTGCACCAGTCTAGACCGTGGTGGTCTAGGCCGTAACTCAAATCAATTTGCACGCTGGAGTCAAACTTTAACTGTCCGGGATAGGGCAAGGCCTGCTCTAACACTTGCACGACTTGAGCATGAACCGCACTTTCAATCTCGTCCCATTTGAACACGCGTATCCGAACGATTCGTTCTAAAAGTTCTCGATAGGAGGATGGATTTTCTAGCTTTTGTGCTGTGTATTTAATCGCCGTGTCAGCCCAACCATAGCTGAACTTCAACCCCATCATTCTGACGAATTCTTGATTATCCGGGGGAAGTTTCAATCCACCGTAAACAATTTGGCCATCGTTCAAAGCTAAAACGCGAGACCTGGGTTTGCGATCGGGATTGACCGTTGTCTCGATATAAACTGAGCCAGTGACACGTTCGCTTTGTAAATCCTTGAGCGAATTACTGAATTGTCCAACTTCATATGGTAATGCGTCTAGCATTCTTAGGATTCTTACGATTCTCTACTGAGTAGGCGTGCGAATGTGTCTCCCGAGCATACTGCTACGACTTAGATTCAAAACCGTGAATCAAAGTCATAGGGCTTCGAGCGGAAGCGATCGATTATTAATGATTGGTGATGACTAATTAATGAGGTGGTAGACCTGGATTGATGCTTAAGAGTTTTACCTGTCAATTAAAACTCTACACTTGATTTACTCTCACTCTCTATAAAACGAGAGAAAATCTAAGTGGAATTGACAACTACTATTGAATTAATAAAATAGATAACCCTGGTGTACTAACCCTCTAGAATTGCCGAATCTAGAGCAATTCACTTGCCAGTCCACTGCTTTCATCTTGAGATGCTTTGCAGTTTGCCATACCGCCGTATGACTCGTATTACACCTTGAATTAATAGTATTTGAATCGTTAGCAATCGGCAAGCACTTCAAGCAACTTTTATAAACTATTTAAAATCTCTACAAAAAAAATTGATTTTTTAGCGTTGGTTCGCCAGTCATTATAAGCCTAAAACGGAATGCGATCGCACACCGAGAAAATGGTCTCGGTTCACCAGCAAATTACATCTTAAGATAGATGTATGGTCGTTTTAAATCTAATAGCTACCCAAAAAACAAAAACATCTACCCTAAGATAGATGTTCTTGGATTGCCACGATTGTAATCAGTTATACAAATAATTCAAGAAATGCTTGTCTGGTTGATAGTCAGCGCTTGAGCGCTCCTCGCAAGAGGACTCAAGCCCTCACGACAAACTCTGTTTGCGATCGCAAAAACTGACTGCCCACGATTCAGGTTGTAGGATGGGCATTGCCGACTCGAAATGGGAAACTGTATTCTCGGCTTGAGCGGCAATGCCAACCCGATGATTATTGAGAAAGGGACGGCTAGCTGATAGCTGACTGCTAACCTCTAGAGCGGAGAAGTCGATTACAGTAGGCGGAAGATAAATGGATAGCGATAAGACTGGTTAGGATTGCTCAAAATCTGGAGGAGCGCAAGAATCGGCAACACCCAACTTAAAATAAACAACAGACCCAGCAGCGGCCAACCGATGAGAAGAAGCGTCAGCGCTCCAAAAATTAAACCGTAAAGCCAGATGTTAAAGTGAAAGTTGAGCGCTTCTCTGGCATTTTCCTTCACAATCGGATCGTCGGATACGAGCAGAATTGCGATCGGAATCCCCACTGACACCAGCAGAGCGCTAATAAAAATTGACCCATGAGAGAGGGCTGATAAAAGCTTCCGTTTGTCGGGATCGTACTCCATGGATTTATTTGGGTCATACACCATAAACCTTACCCCCTAATTCCCTCAAGCCTTAGTGAATATATGATGACTTTAACATGCGCCTGGTCTAGAGATCGGTCGTAAATTCCACCCCAAATCAGTAGGGAAAATGCTAGAGAAGAACGATCGTAATCCCAGCAGGAAGCTCCTCGTCTTCTGGTAATTCCACTCACTTCTAACTCCTCACCACTAGCGCATTCTCAAGGAATGTCACCGATCGCGCTCTCTAATTTTTATAATGATTGACGAGAGTTCCTTAAATTGTGCTGTTTGGATGACCACTGAAATTGAAGCTGAACTGCAAACTGCCGTTGAACGCCGACGTAACTTTGCCATTATTTCTCACCCCGACGCGGGGAAAACAACGCTGACAGAAAAGCTCTTACTCTACGGAGGCGCAATACACGAAGCTGGTGCAGTGAAGGCACGCAGGGCGCAGCGCAAGGCAACTTCTGACTGGATGGAAATGGAGCAACAACGGGGGATTTCCATTACCTCGACGGTGTTGCAGTTTGAGTATCGAGGGTGTCAGATTAATTTACTCGATACTCCCGGTCACCAAGACTTTAGTGAAGATACCTATCGCACCCTGGCGGCGGCGGATAATGCGGTCATGCTGATTGATGCGGCTAAAGGTTTGGAACCCCAAACGCGCAAGCTGTTTGAAGTCTGCCGGATGCGGAGTCTGCCGATTTTTACCTTTGTCAACAAACTCGATCGCCCCGGACGCGAACCCTTAGAACTACTCGATGAAATCGAGCAAGAACTAGGATTGCAGACCTATGCGGTAAACTGGCCGATTGGCATGGGCGATCGCTTTAAGGGCGTGTATGACCGACAACATAAGCAAATCCACTTATTTGAACGCACTGCCCACGGCGCGCATGAGGCGAAAGATACAGTCATCGATTTGGGCGATCCCCGGATCGAACAGCTATTAGAACAAGATCTGTACTACAAGCTAAAAGAAGATATCGAACTCCTCGAAGGGATTGGGCCTGAACTGGATTTAGAGCTAGTGCATGCCGGTCAAATGACGCCCATCTTCTTTGGCAGTGCGATGACCAACTTTGGGGTTCAGCTGTTCTTGAATTCTTTCCTGAACTACGCCCTCAAACCCAATGTCCGCAATTCCACACTGGGGGAAATGCCTCCAACCTACCCAGAGTTCAGCGGTTTTGTCTTCAAGCTGCAAGCGAACATGGACCCGAAGCATCGGGATAGAGTGGCATTTATCCGCGTCTGTACGGGCAAGTTTGAAAAAGACATGACGGTCAGTCATGCCCGAACCGGTAAAACCGTGCGTTTGTCAAGACCCCAGAAACTGTTTGCCCAAGATCGGGAATCAATTGATGTTGCCTATCCCGGTGATGTGATTGGTTTGAATAATCCCGGCGTATTTGCGATCGGGGATACGATCTACAACGGGCAGAAAATCGAGTACGAAGGGATTCCCTGCTTTTCCCCAGAACTGTTTGCTTATCTGAGAAATCCCAATCCGTCCAAATTCAAGCAATTCCATAAAGGCGTTACGGAGTTGCGCGAAGAGGGCGCAGTGCAAATCATGTTCTCGGTGGATGAAGCGAAGCGCGACCCAATTTTAGCGGCTGTTGGACAGTTGCAGTTTGAGGTCGTGCAGTTCCGATTGCAGAATGAATATGGTGTGGAAACCAGGATAGAACCCTTACCCTACAACGTTGCCCGTTGGGTGGCGGGAGGTTGGGAAGCCTTGAACAAAGTTGGGCGATTATTCAACACTGTTACGGTAAAAGACAACTGGGGACGCCCAGTGCTGCTGTTTAAAAATGAGTGGAATCTACAGCAGGTGATAGCCGATCATCCCGAGTTGGAACTGAGGGCTTCAGCACCCGTAGCTTCAGGGCAGGAACCTGTGTCTGTGTGATATGAGAGGAAGCGATCGCTCCTCATGTTCGGTGCATCCCAAATGTGCAAATACACTCTTGTGGGGTGAACCAGAAAGCCCGCCCTAATACTGGGCAGGCAGACGCCTACCCCCACAAGAAAATGCTATTTATGCTCTCATTGTGATGCTCCCCTCATGTTTCCACTAGTACAAATATCCGTAGGGGCAAGGCATGCCTTGCCCCTACCCTTTAATCTGTGCAACCAAGAAACTTGGATGTGCGATCGCTGTTCGTAATCAGGCATACTGCAATCTATGAGGCAAAAAATCCATTTCGCTATCTCCGCTTATGGAACCTATTGCTGATGCTCTAGTGCAGTGTGGCAGAAATAAGTATCCAGTTGGAAAAGCTTAAAAAACTTACTCTACAAGCTCTCTTACCCTCTGCCTTCTGCCTTCTGCCTTCTTGCACTAGCGATCGCGATCGAACACCACCAAGCGGGA
>DATNPC010000393.1:0-8434 GCA_036703375.1 Allocoleopsis sp. | reverse complement strand
GGTGAAGACATTATCAGGAGCAGTAGCAGGAATTATTGCAGCGAGACAACGTCAAAACTTAAGGCTGAGCAGATAATAGAATGGTTGCTCAAACAGAATTCTATTCTCTTTATTTGCAGTAAGGGAAAAGGTAAATGCCATTTATATACACTGGAACGAGTGGAAATGATAACTACTCCTACCAAGGCTCTGATTCCCTCTTAGCGTTTGGTCTTGCTGGCAATGACACTCTTAGAGGTGGTTATGCTGTCAGCAATTCCACTCTAATTGGTGGTGCTGGTAACGACTTACTTTATGGCTATGCTTACAATGAAATCCTAAGAGGTGGTGCTGGTAACGACACGCTTGTCGGCAATGGTAACAAGGTCACCCTTATTGGTGGTGCTGGTAACGACTTGCTTGGAGGCAGCAAAAGAGGTGATAGCACGCTAGTAGGAGGAGCTGGCGATGATACCCTTAATGGCACAATGGATAACAACTACCTAGTAGGTGGTAGGGGAAATGACTTTCTTGCGGGTTTCAGCGGAAATGATACCCTCACTGGTGGTAGTGGAGCTGATATATTTCAACTTAGTTCGTTCTACCCAAGCAATGAATACACTACTATTACAGACTTTAGACATGTGCAAGGGGATAAAATTGATGTATCTGACAGCGCAAGTAACTATTCTCTAGACCAATCCCAAAACTTATCTGGTCAACTTGCCTTAGACACAGCAATTTATTACAGCAATATTTTGATCGCTGTTGTGCAAGACAACATAAATATTTCTTTGTTCTCAGACTTTATCTAGGCTCTCGAATGTAGGGGAAAGACATGTTTTTCCCCCTATCCATGTAGTACACGCAACTGAAAATTGCGATAAAAGCGATCGCAATCTGCTGCTGGTCAACACTCAGCAGATTCATGCCTAATGCAAGGAGGAAGCCTAGAGCTGCCGTAAGGATTAAATAAACTCTTTATTGATTTGTGCCATCACATGAAATCTATCAGCAACTACTTGAACATTCGGCATTAGTTCTATTACTAAATTTTTGTAACCTTTTCACAAGTCTATACTTACTTCTTCTATTGACTCTAAGACCTCTTTCCCCCATCCTCTCAGGACTTGAATAATTTCCTCTTGTGTCCTGGCTGGCAAAATACCGATTAATTTAGACTTATCTAAATCTATTAATACCGCACAGTAATTTCCTTTTCCTTTCCTCTATATTTAGAAGCTCTGTTAGAAGTTTGATTCCCTTTTTGACGGTCATGGCTGTGGATGCATCTCAATGGCTTTTGGATTCTGCTTACAGTCAATAGGAATTGTGCCTCATATATCAATACCACTAAGGCTTTGCCTACTATTAATTTCAGTCGTTTTGTCTCTCTTTTCTTCACTCTGCTATAGATTTGGCATACTAAGTACTGAAGAGTCACATATAATAATTTAGGAAAAATAGAAAAATCTTTAGAAATGTATATAGCGTTTCTCGATCTGGTGAGGTACACAGTCAATACCAAAAGGCTTGATATACAAAAGATGGGTGTACCTCAGTTATATGGGAAACGCTATAGTAGAGCTATTACTTATGCTGAAGAAACTCACTACACTCAAGTGAAAGCTCTAGCTTTAACTGGTTTAGCAGAGCTTTATCGAAAACAAGAAAATTTTGAAACAGCATTTTCACATCATTCAGAATCTATAGAACTACTAGAGAAAATAGGTACTAAATGTGACTTGGCTGAAGGCTACTATCAGCAAGGATTGACCTATCAAAAGATGGGTAATGCCCAAAATAGTCAGGAAAATTTCGATAAAGCTATTCAACTCTTCAGCGAAATAGAAGCATCCAAGCAAGTGGAGAAAGTACGACAGGCGATGGAAAGCGGGAAATGAGGAGGACACGATCGCATCTTAGCGGATACAGAGAAAAATGCGATCGCACCTATTCCTCAAATCACCTCTACCTCTTGTAAGCCCTGAAACCCAAGCGAGGCAGCCACGGGGGGATTGCCCCTACCATTACTGAACCGGCACTCAAGAAAAAACCCCAGTCATCCTGGGGAGATGTGCTGGGGTATTCTACCAAACTTCAACTTCTGGTTACTAACTAGTTTTTGGCTTGGGAGAAATATGGCATCAAAATGAAGAACCTCTAGTATGGCTTGATTAAGCTATTGTAGGTTTCTACTAAACACCTTAAGGATTCAAGACTGACCTAACGTCTTACTAAAGAGAGAGTTAAGATGAAGTCGCCATGTAAGAACTACTACAAAAGCACTAGTGCGAGAAGGCAGGAGGCAGGAGGTAGGAGGCAGAAGGCTCCAAGGCAAGAAAGTTTGTGCAGTGAGCTTTTTAACCTTTTTCAAGTGGATAGTTATTTGTGCCGCGCTTCACTAGTCGTTGCTCACTGCTCACTGTTCACTGCTCACTGTTCACTGCTCATTGCCAACACTTATCCTAAGCTCCCATTCCTGAATACTGTTTGAGTCCCTTACGCCATAGCCAACGGTTCAAGATAAAAAACAGCAGGCTCCAACCCAGCGTTACTAAGAGTCCTTGCCCAATATCCACGGGTAGCCCAATCAAAATTGCGGCAGGAAAGTGAACTATATAGGGAAAGGGCGTCCAAATCGCAATTTCCAGCACCTTGGGCGGAAATACTTCTAAAGGAGCAGTGACACCAGAAAGAAATAAGTAGAATAACAACCAGATTTGTTCGATCGCACTAGCGCGTTCTGTCCAAAAAGCGAATAGAGCAAACGTATACTGCATCAAAAAGCGTAGAGTGAACGCCATGACTACTGCCAGGATAAACAGCAGCACTCGGCTAGGACTCGGTTGCCAAAGCGCGTCAGGATAGAGCAAGAAAAATAAACCCACTAGCACTAGTGCAAACGGCAGACGAGCCAGACGCTCAGAGAGATGGGCGGCAACGTGGTGCCAGACTGGGTCAATTGGTTGTAACAGTCGGGGGGATAGCCTCCCTTGCACGACATCCTTTTCAAACTCCCAAGCCACCCAAACCACCGTAAACTGGCGCACGAGAAAAACAGTGAGAAAGTAACGAGCGAAATCCGCAGGCCCTAGACCAAACTTTCCTCCCTGAGACGCCTTCGTCCAAACGCCCATCATAATCAGTGGCAACGTTCCCGATAGCGCCCACAGAAACAACTCTGCTCGGTACTCCAGCATGTAGGCATAGTAAACCGAGAGAAAGGCTTGAACTGTTTTGATGACTCGGTTCATACTTTTCAAGAAACGACTCCAGCCCGGAAGACGCGACCAATCACTTCCTCAATCGGTGGTTCGCTCACGGTCAAATCGATAACGTCCAAATCGGCGAGAATTCGGGACACTGTACTCGTCAACGCTTCGCGCTTCACCAAAAAACGCACTTCCCGACCTTCCACCGCTTCCAGTTCAGCATAGGTCGATAACTTTTGTACTGACAATGAGTTAGCCAGTTCCAACTTGACCTCACGATAAGGAGCGAAGCGGTCAACTAAGCCCTCAAGAGAGCCATCATAAATCAGCTCACCGGCATAAATCAGCAATACGCGCTGACACAAAGCGGTGATGTCTGCCATGTAGTGGCTGGTCAAAAGTATCGTGGCACCCGTGAGTCGGTTATACTCTCGTAAAAAGTCGCGGACTCCCACTTGAGCATTGACATCCAATCCCAACGTGGGTTCATCGAGGAACAGTACCTGAGGGTGGTGAAGGAGTGCGGCTAGCAGTTCAGCTTTCATCCGTTCGCCGAGAGAGAGCTTCCGCACGGGTTGAGTGAGTTTCCCTTCTAATGCCAGCATCTCTGTCAGTTCCCCAATGCGATGGCGAAACTCTTTGTCAGAGATGCCATAGACAGCCGCATTGATTCTCAAGGAGTCGAGTGCTGGCAAGTCCCAAAGCAACTGCTGCTTTTGACCCATCACGAGCGTAATCTTTTGCAAAAAGTCTTTTTGACGCCGAAAAGGAACGTGGCCTGCGACTCTCACCCTACCGCTTGAGGGGTGAATGAGTCCTGTCAACATTTTTAGTGTAGTGGTCTTTCCCGCGCCATTCGGCCCGAGAAACCCCACGACTTCTCCCATCTCAATCTGAAAAGAAATGTCTTGAACAGCTTTCACTGAGCGGTAGGTGCGGTGCAGAAAGTGGGTTAACGTGCCTTTAAACCCTGGTTCTTTAACTGCTACCGGGTAGACCTTACTCAGGTTCTCAACCACAACGATAGACATAATTCTAGATTGTAGCGCTAATGACTGTAGCGCGATCGATTGTAGTGGATGCGATTGCGGCGTTGGTAGTTGTAGTTAATGCCGTTGCCTTTGATGCGCTTGTCTGAACTTTTAGAGGAATGCGATCGCAGTTTCATCAGCTTGCCAACAAATGTTCGATAGCGCCATTGCTCCTAACTAATTTTAAATAACCGATTGTATTACGAGTAATATTTTAGGATTTTTAATATAAATCGGATTTATCTAAATTTTAATCATTAAACAAAAATTAATCCTGTATAATCCAAAACAAAGATTTCAGGAAAAATTGGCAACGCTAGCTAGTTGTGACAGGGTGCCAATGAACGTCAACCTCAAGTAAGAGAGTAAGAGAAGGCACCAAAGCGTAATCTCTTGCTAGGCATTCCTTGTTGATTGCTAGCGGAAAACATTACTATTCCATCCTCTAAATCAGAGCAAACCTGCTGACGTGGGTTTTGTTGATGTAGCCGTGTTAGCGTAGCAGGACGCGATCGCATTTTTTGCCAATTGCTAGCTATTCTAATATCCTCCAGATCGAGTCAAGATACTCTCTAATTAAATAGAATTATGATTGCCTTTCCCGGATACCAGATTTTGACCCAAATCTATGAAAGTGCCAATTCTTTGGTCTATCGAGGCATCCGAAAACAGGATAATCAATCCGTAATCCTCAAAGTCCTCAAAGAAGACTATCCCACACAGCAAGAACTAACCCGCTATAAGCAGGAATATGAAATCACTCGCACGTTCAATACCGATGGTGTAGTGAAGGCTTATAGTTTAGAACCTTATCAGAGAAGTTTGGTCATTATTTTTGAGGATTTCGGCGCGTCATCGTTAAAGCACCTGATGAATAACTCGATAGGGGCAAGGCATGCCTTTCCACTACCGGAATTTCTCAGCATCGCTATCAAGACAACTGAGAGTCTGGGTAGGATTCACAGCAGCAATGTCATCCACAAAGATATTAACCCGTCCAATATTGTCTTTAATCCAGAAACCGGGCAACTCAAAATCATTGACTTTGGCATTTCCAGGCAATTAACCCGTGAAAATCCCACGCTGAAAAATCCCAATGTTTTAGAAGGCACATTAGCCTATATGTCACCCGAGCAAACGGGACGGATGAATCGTTCCTTGGATTATCGCACGGACTTTTACTCCCTCGGTGTCACCTTCTACGAACTACTCACCGGACAACTACCGTTTGAGACGACTGATGCACTGGACTTGGTACATTGTCATATCGCTAAAGTACCTTTATCACCCCATGAAATTAATCCAGAGATTCCTCAAGTCGTTTCTGATATCGTGACGAAACTGATGGCAAAAACGGCAGAGGAACGATACCAAAGTGCTTTTGGCATTCAATCCGATTTGGAATTGTGTTTAAACCAGCTACAGTCTAATGGAGAAATATCAGAGTTTCCCCTCGCCTTAAATGATATTTCTGATAAGTTTCAAATTCCTCAAAAACTCTACGGACGCGAGGCAGAAGTTGAAATTTTACTGACGGCATTTGAGCGAGTAGCTGCTGGTAGTCGGTTCACCTCTCCCCCTACCTCTCCCCTAGCAGGAGAGGGGCGTCAAACTCTTCCCTTGCTGGAGAGAGGACTTGGGGGATTAGGTCGAGTTGAAATGATGCTCGTTGCTGGTTATTCCGGTATTGGTAAATCAGCGCTAGTTGCTGAAATCCACAAACCTATTACTGAAAAACGCGGCTATTTCATCTCTGGTAAATTTGACCAATTTCAGCGTAATATCCCCTACTCAGCTGTTGTCAGCGCTTTTAAAGAATTAGTGCGGCAACTACTCACTGAAAGCGAATTGCAGCTAAAGCAATGGCGAGAAAAACTCTTAATCGCATTAGGTTCCAACGCTCAGGTGATTATTGATGTGATTCCCGAAGTAGAACTGATTGTTGGCAAACAGTCAGCCGTGCCAGAGTTAGGACTAACCGAGTCGCAAAATCTCTTTCATCTCGTCTTTGGTCAGTTCATTCGAGCAGTTTGTACGAAAGAGCATCCCTTAGTCATCTTTTTGGACGATTTACAATGGGCAGACTCGGCTACTCTCAAGTTGATAGAACTGATGATGACCGATACCAGTACCCAATATTTATTTTTAATTGGGGCATATCGAGATAACGAGGTTAACCCCGCCCATCCTTTAATTATGACTCTTGATGGGTTACGCAAGGCAGGAGTAACTGTTAACTCGATTATCTTAGAACCTTTAGTAATAGAGTCTATTAGCCAACTAATTGCTGATACATTGTACAGTGACCTCGCATCCGTAAAATCCTTAGCCGAACTGGTGGTAAGGAAAACTGAGGGCAATCCTTTCTTTGTGAATGAATTTCTGAAAACCCTGCATGCTGAAAATTTACTGACATTTAACCCCCCTCAATCTCTCCTGACCCATCCAACCCCCCTAACTCAGGGAGGAGTAGACGCAGTCTTGCTCAATTCCTTACCTTCGCAAGGGACGATTAGTAGGGGATTCTGGCAGTGGGATATTAGCCAAATTGAAGCCAAAGGTATTACCGATAATGTAGTAGAGTTGATGATTGGGAAAGTCAAGAAAATTCCAGAATCTACTCAGCATGTTTTACGCTTAGCCGCTTGTGCGGGTTCTGAGTTTGACTTAAAGACTCTTTCTATCATTAGCGAACGGTCACCGGCTGAAATTTCCGTTGAACTATTTTCAGCACTTCAGTCAGGGTTCATTCTACCGACATCCGATTTTGACGAAGAACTGTTAATTCAAAATTTTAAATTCTTGCATGACCGGGTACAACAAGCGGCTTATGCCTTGATTGATGAGAGCCAAAAACAAGCCATTCACTTACAAATAGGTCGCCTCCTATTGCGGAATATCACCCCAGAGTTGTTATCAGAGAAGATATTTCAAATAGTCGATCATCTCAATCTTGGCATAGGAACAGGCACGGCGGCACTGCCTCTACTGATTCATCAACAAGAACGAGACGAAATTGCCAAACTGAATCTATTGGCAGGCCAAAAAGCCAAAGCTGCAACAGCTTATGAGGCTGCAAATAAATATTTCTCTAAGGGGCGAGAACTCCTGAGTGTCAATAGTTGGCAGGATTCGTATAATCTCACGTTAGCTATACATGAAGAAGCGGTAGAAGCGGCATACCTCAACGGGGACTTTATCACGATGGAGCAATTGGCAGAGGTCGTGTTAAGCCATGCCAAAACAGTGCTGGACACAGTGAAAGTCTATGATGTCAAAATTCAGGCAGCTGGAGCACAAGGCAACTTCAAAGAAGCGATTAAGATTGGGTTCGTGGTGCTGAAGCTGTTAGGAGTGATATTACCTGAAGAGCCAAGTCAATTAGATATTCAAAAAGCATTTCAGGAAACGGCTTCACTCTATAGTGGACAAGAAATTGAAGAGTTAATTAACCTGCCAGACATGACCGAACCTGAACCACAGGCAGCTATCTATATCTTGTCAAGCATCAGTGCTGCGGCATTTATAGCGGCTCCTTCACTCATGTTACTGATTGTGTTATCCATGGTTAATTTGTCTATTCAATATGGACATAGTACCTGGTCTGCATTTAGTTACGCTGCTTATGGATTAATCCTGTGTGGAGTGGTTCAAGACATTGAGTTAGGTTATCAATTTGGCAAGTTGAGTTTGAGTTTGACGCAACGGTTAAATGCCAAAAGAGGCAATGCTAGAGCCTTTGAAGTATTGGGGGCTCATGTCATGCATTGGAAAGAGCATTTTAGAGAAACACTACCAATTGTGAAGGAAGGCTATCGGACTGGTGTAGAAACCGGAGAATTTGAATTTGCTAGTTATTGTGCATTTTTTGTCTGCGATCATTCCTATTTTATCGGTCACGAACTGACAGAGCTAGAACATAAGATGGCAACCTACAGTAACGCCATCAGTCAAATTAGACGGGAAAACCCTTTTCATTGGGTTTCCATGTTTCGGCAAGCAGCCCTTAATTTGCTGGGTCGGTCTAAAAATCCTAGCCGTTTAATCGGTGATGTCTACAATGAGGAGCAATGGCTACCACTTGCTATTCAAGCCAATGACCGATTAGGGCTTCACTTACTGTATTTAAATAAACTGATTTTATGTTATCTGTTCGGTGAGAGAAATCAAGCGGTGCAAAATGCAGTTAGCGCAGGACAGTATTTAGAT
>DATNPC010000392.1:0-14028 GCA_036703375.1 Allocoleopsis sp. | reverse complement strand
GCTCAACAACACTAGATAACCTGGCTTATGCTTGTATTTACTGTAACCTTCAAAAAGGTAGCGATCTGGGGTCGATAGTTTGGCGAATTGGAGAACTTGTCCGGTTCTTCAACCCACGTCGGGACTTTTGGGGAGAACACTTTCGACTCGATGACGCTGTAATTCAACCACTTACAGATATCGGAGAAGTAACAGCACGTATTTTCGAGTTTAATAGCGAAGACCGAATTTTGGAGCGGCAAGCCTTGATACAAGTTGGCAGATATCCATCCGAAGCAGCACTGCGGCGTATAACAAAGTAGACAAGTTTTGCGTTTAAATCCTATGAAACTAACTACAGAAGAAATTACTTACCCCTCCAGTGACGGGCAACCAATGGCAGACAGCACAATTCAATACCAATGGATTACCACAATCAAGGGCGGTTGTGATGCTCTGTTTAAAGATGACCCAAATGTATTTATTGCAGGGGACTTACTGTGGTATCCCGTTGAAGGCAGTAACACCATTTGCCAAGCACCTGATGTGATGGTAGTCTTGGGCAGACCAAAAGGAGATAGGCGTTCCTACCTGCAATGGAAAGAGAATAATATTCCTCCCCAAGTCGTCTTTGAAATCCGCTCCTACAGCGACAGCCAAACAAAGATGAATAAAAAACTAGCTTTTTATAATCGCTACGGAGTAGAAGAATATTACCTCTACGATCCAGACGATAAAGAATTGACGGGTTGGCAACGAATAGAGGGACTCTTAGAAGTAATCGAACCCATGTCAAGCTGGGTAAGTCCTCGTTTAGGAGTGAGGTTTGAACTGACAGATGAAGGGCTAGAGTTATATCGACCGGATGGACAAATGTTTCTCTCCTATTTGGAATTAGAGGAACAACGGGAACAATCAGCCCAACGCGCCGAGCAAGCAACACAACGCGCTGAACGACTAGCGGCGAAATTGCGCGAATTGAATATCGATCCAGATAGCATCTAATGCGAGGTTCATTCCGCGTTGGCGCTACGACTGATGACCAAGTTACTGGAGTTTAAAGCATGTTTTCAAAGTCCAAAATTTAGTGTAAGGGCGAAGCATTTGGGCGATACGTCAGGGTGCATCCCAATTTTGCAAAAACCGGAATGCGATCGCAAAATATCATCCATCCGCTGCCTCGACATCCCCTGCGCCTCCAAATTCGCCAGATACTCCGACGGAGCCTTGCTCCCTAGCAACTTATTTGTCTTCGCCGTCAGAGGAGTCTTATTCACAATGCTGTTATAGCGCGATCGCGAATAAATCCCCGATGCAGCCCTACAGTAAAACCATTGTTCATTCTACTTTTGGAAATTAATTCTTTAAAACTGTTTTTTCAGTGACATAATGCAGGGTATTAGTCTGAAACGCCCAAAACTCGTAGTTTTGGACATTAATTCTTTAAAACTGACGAATAATTCTTTAATGGACATACCAAATGGAGAATACCGGACTCGAACCGGTGGCCTCTGCGGTGCGATCGCAGCGCTCTACCAACTGAGCTAATTCCCCCGATCGGTTGTGGATTTTGGATTGATTGTTCCAAAAATCCCAACGACTAGCTTTTAATCGCCATCTTGTATCTTAACACTCTCTGGCTCGGCTATGCCGCACGTTGAGAATAAACCTCTTGCACTCGATCCAGTTCTAGATCGTTGAGATAATCTACCGTCCAGCTAGCCTGACGCTGAAGCATGTGAAAGGGATAGGTATTGGCAACTCCAACTACCTGCATGCCAGCTCGTTTCGCAGCGGCAATCCCTGCTGGAGTATCTTCAATTACTAAACAATCCGAGGCTTGTGCATTCAGGTTAGGATGTTTCTGATTGAGCCGCTCCACTGCCAGAAGATAACCATCAGGTTCCGGTTTACTCACCTTGATATCATCACCAGCAACGATCGCGCTAAAATTTTGGGCTAAGTTGGCGAGATCGAGTACCAACTCTATTTCACAACGGAGTGCGCCACTGACGACTGCCATCGGCAACCCAGCAACGCGAATTTTGTAAATTAAATCTTCCAATCCCGGATAAATCGGCAACTTCGGCAGTTGTTCTAACTTACGCCGGTAAGCTTCAGCTTTACGGGTAATCAGCTGAGTTAAGTAACTTTCTGTAACAACCCGACCTCGACGCTGGAGTAAGTCAGCCAGACAAACGCGATCGCTTCTTCCCAGACACACGTCCCGATACTCCGTCGATGAGGGCCGCAGGTTTTCCTGAAGGAGAATTTCCTCAATCAGCTGCTGGTGAATTGCCTCATCTTTAATAATGACGCCATTGAAATCAAACAGAACTGCCTTTAAAGTCATGCCAATCTGCTAAAAAGCTGGGGCAGGAAAGCCCTCTGAACCAAAATCTATTGAATCATTGCTTGTGGTTGCCTGTCGCTGTGTCGCTGCATAATTCTCGGATGGGATGGGTTTCACCCCTTGCGTGACTTGATGAATCCAGAAAACCTCTTTGGTTTGCACCGCTTCAAAACCGGCTGCACCCATCCAAGCATCCACGCTGCCTGCGGCATAATCCTTGATATAAGGTTCCTCAAACACCTCCGTTAACCAATCCGCTTGGCGCAGAGTTTTCTGATTGCCATCGAGGATTAAGACTTCTCCTCCTGCTGTCAGCAGTCGAAAGGCTTCTCGCAAAATTGACTGCGCGACAGTGGGGGGCATCTCGTGAAAGAGGAATGAAGCTGTTACGACATCAAATGAGGCATCCGGAAAGCTTGTTTGTTCGGCTTGAGCGTGACGCCACTGAATATCTAAGCCTGCGTCCTTCGCTTTGCGATCGGCCATCACTAGCATATAGGGTGACAAGTCTAACCCAATGACTTCAGCTTGGGGAAACGCTTGCTTCAACAGGAGTGTCGTGGAACCCGTGCCGCAACCCAAATCTAGAATTCGTCGCGGCTTACTTGTGATGGAATCGATCGCAGCCTGACGTACCCAAGTTTCGTTGGGGGGTAGCACGTACTGAGTAATCGAATCGTAGGAAACAGAGGCACCAGGATTGAGGTATCCGCCCTCAACACCATGGAAGTTTTGACTGCTGTAGTACTGAGGATAAGTTAAATCAGGGCGTCGGAAGCGATCGCTTTCACTCTCCCAGTCCGTACTTTCCTCAATCTGCCGAATCTTTGCCTCGTCAATAAAATTGCGGACAATCGGCGATAAGAATCGATCCCAAATTGTGTCTTTACGAACTGCCATAAGGATGAACCTGCGTTGCGTGGATTGGGATGACCAACTTCAGGGCAGAGCGATTGAAAACCTTACCCTCTTTACAAATATTAATGTAGTTTCTCACAGGGGTAGTTCTAGGGCGTGTCATCAATTAAATGTAGAATGCTGTCAGAGCAAGGCTTTTACGGCTATAAAGCTCGAACGAGCCTGACAGCCAGAATTCACTACTGGTACGGGATGTGTAGCTAATTGATGACACGCCTTAAGGCTTTCTAAAGCTTTGCCGAATCTCTGGCAATCGGCATGACCAACACCTTATCGACTCGGTTTCCATCCATGTCCATCACCTCAAAACGTAGGTTACCCCATTCAAAGCGATCGGCAGATGTTGGAATACGCCCTAGCCGAGAAATTACAAAGCCACCCAAGGTGTGATAGCTGCCTCTGTCCTCTCCGGGCAAGTCGTCAATCTCGAACAGTTCTTTGAACTCGCTGACAGCCAACATTCCATCCAACAACCACGAACCATCTTCCCGTCGCACGACTTGTGGTTCTGTATGTTCCCCCGGTTCGGGAATGTCCCCGACGATCGCTTCCAAGATATCGTTGAGTGTAACCAAGCCCTGAACGATATCGTATTCATCTACGACCAGCGCCATATGGAGCTTGGATTGCTTAAACAACTCTAAAACCTTCAGCGCGTTGGCACTTTCTGGCACAACAATGGGCTGTCGCAAGGAAGCAGTCAGGTCAATCGGTCGATCTGCGGACGTGAAGGTAAATAAATCTTTGATTTGGACCACACCTAGAACATTGTCGAGACTGCCTTGGCAGACCGGAAAACGAGAATGAATACTCTGGTTGATCCGTTCTCGATTCACTTCAGGAGAATCGTCTAGGTCAAGCCAGATAATCTGCCGACGAGGCCGCATCAACGCACTAATCCGTTGCTCTTCCAAGTCAAATACCCGCTCCACCATCTCCCGTTCCGCTGCTTTAAATATCCCAGCTTGAGTACCTTGGGCGATCAAAACTTCGATTTCCTCTTCCGTGATGGGGGGATCTGTGGAGGCGCGAACCCCTAACAGGCGAACTACGGCATCCGTCGAGAGGGTCAACAGATGAACCACGGGAGACGTAAGTTTGGACAATAGCTGCATGGGAGGCGCTACCGCTGAGGCAATCCGTTCGGGGCTATTCAACGCCAACCGCTTCGGGACTAGTTCACCAATAACTAAGGAAAGATAGGTAATGCACAACACGACAAAACCTAAAGCAATGGTTTTGCTGTAAGGTGCAAGCAATGGGATTGGTGTGAGCAAATTGGCGAACTTGTCGGCAATGGTTGCTCCACCAAAAGCACCGGTCAGGATGCCGACCAGGGTAATGCCGATTTGAATGGCAGACAGAAAGCGATTGGGTGAATTGGCAAGTTCTAGCGCGACGCCTGCTTTGGCATCACCCTCATTCGCTAATTGTTGCAGTCGTGCTTTCCGGGCTGAAACGACAGCCGTCTCTGACATGGAAAACACGCCATTTGCGATTGTTAGAAGGAGAACGAATAGAATTTCAAACGTTACGCCTGTCATGCTTTAGTGCGACTTTATAAGCTATATACAAGGGTATCTTCTTTTGCTAAGAACTTTTAGAAACTTGAAGCAGACCGATCGCAATTTGAACGAGAGGCCAGCCGACTAAACAGATGGCGGCCGCTCTGCGAGTCTTGATATCCAAACCCTGGCGAACGGCGACAATGACAGCCAGCAAACTCCAAAGCGCTAATAACAGCTCAATGGGTCGTCCTAACAAAGGAATTACCGTCAAAAAGTTCAGAATTTGCGGAGCATACGCAAAGCCAATTGGAATCAACAAATCTCTATACGTTAAAGAATCTCGTTTAAGCCACTCCCCTATTTTCCAGATAGTCAACGTCCAAAAATAGTAGCCAATGGCGATGCTGAGGGCATCAATCGCTAGAGAACCAATTAACATGAGCAGCGTGGCTCGATTAATAATTAAAATAACGGTGCTACCCAGAGCATGAGATATAGCAGCTAAAATCACAATCGTCAATGCTATGCGTTGGTTTTTAGACGTATTAGCTGCGTTCTCGTAAAAATCTCCATCTAAAGCGAGTGCTTTCCAGAGGGTAGTCCAAAAATCTACTTTTCTATTTTTGCTACTCACAACAAATACTAATTCTCAAGGTAGATGACAATTAGTATTTTAATTTATTATATATACTAAAAAACTGCTGCTATTTTCTTTGTCGGAAAACAAAACCAATCAAAAAAAACTAATTTTAATCGTAGTAGACCTGATGACCCAATTCAATGAGCGATCGCATAAATTGGTTTAATGTTAAAGTTAATTGAGAAAATTATTTCTTGGCTTCGAGGTGGTAGCTTAAAGCTATTAATATTAACAGGCATAATCCTCCTGATGTGGGGAACTCTATCCCCTGTAGGAACTCTGGTTTGGTGGTTGCACCAGACCTCTGAGAGTTTAGGGTTGAAAAAAAATCGCGTCAAGAGTTTGCCATCTGCTCGAAATGCAAATTCTGTCAGTCAATCTGCAACGATTAATTGCTATATAGTGTTCTTGCCAGGAGTGGGAGATTTCTCCGCCAATCAGTTGACTCCTGGAGAAGAATTTTTTTTAAGTCATTTAGTTAAACTGCATCCCAACTGCGTAGAAGTTTCAGATGTTTTTCCCTATTCAGTCGCCAACGAAAGTCTAGGGGGAAGGCGGCTTTTAGCTCCCCTGTGGCGCTTTGCCAATCAAGCAGACGGCTGGTTAGGCAGCGCAGATATTTTGATCAAAATCCGCAATCTCTGGCGATTTGCAATTTCTGTAGATGAGCGTTATGGTCCAATTTACAACAAAGGAATTGCTACGGCGATTATCGATCGCATGAACGCCGCCAATCCCCTACCCACCTCCCCTCGTAAATCGTTGAAAATCATTCTGATTGGCACCAGTGGCGGCGCACAAGTTGCTCTGGGTGCAGCGCCCTATCTCAAACAGTGGCTGGGACAGAGACTAAATCCTCGGATTGTTGTCGTTTCCGTTGGAGGTGTCTTTTCGGGGAAAGATGGCTTCGATGTGGCTAAACATGTATACCACCTCCAAGGCCGTCGTGATTGGATTGAGGATATTGGTTCAATTGTGTTTCCATCACGCTGGTCTTGGACGGTGGGTTCTCCATTTAACCAAGCTCGTCGTCAGGGAGACTTTACCATCCAAACGATCGGACCGCAAGCTCATGATGGTCCTACAGGTTATTTCGGGGAAAAGCTAGCTAAACCGAACGTTACCTATGTAGATTTAACGCTGCAAGCTGTTAACAAACTACCGATTTGGTCACCTGCTTCAGTGAGCAGTGGGCAGTGAGCAGTGAGCAGTGAGCAGTGAGCAGTGAGTAGTGGGCAGTGGGCAGTGAGCAGTGGGCAGTGGGCAGTGAGCAGCGGCTAGAAAAAGCATCCGCGAGTCTTAGAACTTCTACTGAAAAGCGTTAACTGATAACTGATTAATCGCTGTTTGACCATCTCAGTGAGCCATTTTTAGCGCTTCGGGTAGATGCTTTGGCAATAATCAGTCTCATAAAAACAGTTAGTAGACTTTTCTCATCCTATTTGAGGATTTTGGTATACCGCTTCATTAGATATGTTGCATTCATAAGCATTTGAAAGATTTACAGGAAGGAATGGTTATGGCTGATACAACTAACAGAACAAATAACGAAGCAATGACTTCTGATTCACCTGGAACACTGGGTGCAACCTATGGAGAAGCAGAAGCCAAGGATGCCACGACAGCAGGTAGAGATGTCGTGCCTTCAGATATCCCTGTAGAGGATACTGACGAACCGCCGATTATTTCAGATTTACCTCAAGAAATTACTGAATCTTACGGTACTGGTGTTGAGCAAGAGCCTGGACTCAACAGTGGCGGACGAACAATGCGCGATCGCATGGAAGAATATACATCAGTCAGTCCAGAACTAACGGGGGGTGATATCGATGCTCGTTGGGATCAGGCTGAAGTAGCGGGTGATGAAGCAGTGGGAGGAACTGTTGCGACTCCCGATCAAGATATTGTTGATGACCTGGGAAAAGCTGTGGGGCTAGAGTATGATGATAGGTCATTTCTACGAACCAATGACATTTTGGAAGAGCGTGATGATACGCGCTGGGAATTAGACCCCTCGTCTTCTGAGGATTACCCAGAACGTCGGGAGTTTGAGGGAATGGGAGAGGGAACGAGACAGTAGAGATGTTTCTGCTCAGTTGAGTTTTATATTCCTTGAGACAGATGTATATCAGCGCCCTGGGAATAACATTTGTATAAATGATTACAACGCTTCTTAGTGCTGTCTTACTCTTTGATTCAAGGGAGGACTATCATGGCGAAATTAAATCCATTAGAACTACAGAAATATCTTCAACAGATTGATTATCCCGTTGACAAAGAACACCTCATCACTCATGCTAAACAACAAGGCGCTGACGAGAAGGTGCTATCAGTTTTATCGAAATTTAGAGATAAGACTTACTGGACTGCCGCTGAAGTCAGCCAAACGCTCACCGCACAGTAAAATTTGCGATTGTCGAGAGCACCGCGCTTGACGCTTTCGCCATCACAACCAATTCTCGGCTTTGGCAATCCCTGTGAAAGTGTTATGTAATCGATTGCGGGTAGTACTACTCCTTTTTTCCAAAAAGACTTAGCATCTAAGCTGAGGCTTTTTGGAAAAAAGGTTAATAGTTGAATAGACTTCTCTACTCTAATAGTTCCTAAAGCTTCACGCGGTAGCGTAGCCGTGCGATGCAGGTGGGCTGTTTCTATGAGTATGCCTGAATTCTCCCCTTGAGCAGGCTAGCGATTGAGTCCTCAATAGGCGTCGCTTCTCGTGGGATTCCAGCTTCACGTCTCCATTCATTGCAGCCAGTTGCAACTTCATGAAAAACTTTAAGTCATCCCCGTCATATTTAGCGCTTAAAAGCTGTCGCAGTTTTTCCTCAGCCTGTACATCCAAAAAACCTGTGTTGATAGCCTGTTCAACAATTTCACAGATTCGCACCATATACCATACCTAGGGAACTTCTGGAAATCAAGACTAAGCGTTAGGTCACTGTTTCGCGATGATATCTAGAAATAAGAAGAATGTTCAACATCAAGCTGATTAATTCAAGAATTCACCGCTTCTTGACCGTTTTTGCCCATCTAATCTCGTAAAAATTATCTTCTCGGCTTGAGGAAATCGCATCTCTCCCGAGAGAGGGTGTTCTGCTTAAGTATGCGATATTAAAAAAAAGCTCCCCCGAAAAATTCTAATAGAGGGGAGTTTTGATATTCTCCTATCACAAAATTGCTGGTGAAGGAGAGCGATCGCATTTTCCCTCCATCGCGTTTCTCAAACTTCGCCACCGACGACAACATCGCGAATCCGTAAACTGGGCCCGCCACAACCGACAGGTAAGCCGCTTTGTCCTGCTTTACCGCAGCCGCCGGATTCATCCCAGTAGAAATCATCCCCGATCGCTTCAATATCTGCCAACGTTGTAAACACGTTACCGGAAAGCGTAACATCTCTCACTGGCTCGGCAATCTTGCCATTGCGAATCATCCAAGCCTCACCCGCACTGAAGGTGAACATTTCTCCATTCGTCATGCCTCCTAACCAGTTTCGGGCATAGACCCCTTCTTTTATCCCGTTGAATAAATCTTCAACTGGCGTTTCTCCCCGCTCGATCCAAGTATTGGTCATCCGGACAATTGGAGGGTAGTAGTAGTTGAGGCAACGAGCATTACCCGTTGGTGTCTCTTCTAACGTTCCTGCCGTTTCGCGAGAGTGGAGTCGTCCGACTAAAATGCCATCTTTAATTAACTGAGTGGTTGTGGCTGGCGTTCCTTCGTCGTCATAGAAGTAGCTGCCCCGATGCCATCCTCCCTCTGCATCCCCTTCATCATGATGGGAAGGAGGAGTTGGTGCTGCACCGTCAAAGATTTGTAACTCTTCCGGCCCAAATTGACGCCCCATACTCATCGCTTCTAGGATGTCGGGATTTTCATAGGCCATGTCTGCTTCGGAAAGATGTCCAAATGCCTCGTGGACGAACAGTCCAGTGAGGACGGGGTCAATGACAACGGTATAAGTACCGCCTTTTACTGGTGGCAGAGACAGAGCGGTGACAGCACGTCGGGCAGCATCCTGAACCTGTTCGTCTAGATTCATCAGGTCTTCGTAGGCTTTGCGAGAACCTGTCGTTTCCCTTCCAGTTTGCACGAGTTCGCCGTTCCGGGCTGTGGCAGAAAAGCGCATTTCCATATCCGTCCAAGCTTGCTCGATCAGAGTTCCTTCGGACGTGGCAAGAATGATGCGCTGAGTACTATCGCCATAACGCACGCTGGTTGTCGTAATGTGGGGGTCAATGTGTCTGAGAATCTGGTTGTAGCGATCGCATAATTGTTTCTTCTGCGTTAGGGAAACGAGGCGGGGGTCAGTGCCAATCAAGGGAAGCTGGCAAACGTCTTGGACGATCGGAATAGGAGCCAGTAAGGTTTCCTCATCACCGACAATTCTCGCTGCTGCGATCGCTTCCTCGACGCGCTCTTTTAGGGTGGAAAGCTGGTTGAAACTGGCAAATCCCCAGCCTCCCCGATAGCAAGCGCGAACTTGCCCACCGATAGAGAGTCCTTCACTCAGCGTATCTACCTTATCGCCCCGTAATAGAATACTCGTTCCCTCGGATTCTTCCAAGCGAATCGCTAAGTAATCGACTCGATGGCGATAGCGAGCGATCGCGTCAGAGAGTAAATTTTTGGCATCAGCAAGTACAGTGGGCATGGTTCGGCAGCTACAACAACGCTCTGTCCTTATTGTGCAATGACTCGGGCAGGCTTGACAGAGCGCGCCCGGACAATAGCGATCGCTCATTACAGTAAGTCAAACGTTACAAACTATAACGTCAAACAAGGGCAGCCAGTGTGGTAGAGTACCAAAGTCTATAGGTTCGGGTGGGGGTCAGCCACCAGAGGTAACGGGGAAAGTCCGGTGTAAATCCGACGCTGTACCGCAGCTGTGATGAGTTTACCGCTTGTGGACTCAGGAGCCAGAATGCCCGCCAATAGGATAAAAACTGGAGATGTGCGAGCTACACTATCGAGGAAGAACATGAAAACATCATCAATCGGCACCCTTGGTTCTCTACAACAACGGACAGTACGTTTCACGCTGTCGCTGCCGGTGCAAGCAACGCTTTATACGTCCTTGTGCGCTCTGATTCTCTGGACGGTTTACTTCTCTACGTATCCTGCCGTTCATAACCAGATGCACTCCCTGCGTCACCACACGTTGCTGGTGGGTTGCCATTAATCCTTCGAGTCCACCGTTTGCTCCGAAGCCGGAATTTTTAGCATGAAAAAATTCAAGATGGCTGCTCTCATCAGCGCTATTTGCTTGGTGGGTGTAGTTTTCTATAGCGTAGTGGTGTCATCTCAGACACCGCAACCTGCCGTCCGTTTAAGCACAGAGCCACCGATTAGCGCAATTCGACCGTTTGAAGCGGAAGCAGCTGTATCGCCGTCTCCAGCCCGGTTGACGCTGCAAGCTGTAGATGCAGCTGGACAGCCTCTGGAAAATGCAAAGATGCGCTTGCAGATTCTCACTCCACCTCGAAATCCTTGGTTTTCTACTGATTTTCCAATCGTGGAGGGAACCCAGTTGCTGGAGATGGAAGCCGTTGCGCCAAAGGGAGAGTTGCAACTTCAGCAAATGTTACCGATTCGGGGAGATTACAAGCTTGTAGTGGATGTGACTCCTGTAGTGGCAAATGCATTTTCCCCAATTCAGCAAACATTAACGCTCTCCGTGCCAGAAAGTTCGGTTAAATATCGCAACTTTGGCATGCTGGTGGTGCTTTTACTCGCTGTGGGACTGGGCGGCGGTTGGGTACTGGGAGGACAGCAAGAAATCCAAGCTGGGGAAATTGCTCCGCAACGGGTACGACTGTTGTTGAGTGGGGTAATCCTATTCGCGATCGCATCCTTATTAATCGTCAATATTAGTGCTGAACTCGCTGAATCTCATACTCACGAGCATCACTCCAACGCCTCTCACTCCCATGAACCAGGGCCCGCCGTGCTTCAGTCACAAGGGATCGAAGCGCGACTAGTTGGGGATATCGAGACAACTGTCGGTCAACTCGCCAAATTAACCGTCCAAGTTACCGATACTGTAACAGGTCAACCAGCAAGGGACGTGATTTTAAAAATTAAAACGACTCCCACAGAAGAGGAATGGGCTGCCTTTGCTTACCAAGGCGTACCGGATGACAAAGGACAACTGGTGTGGGAGGAACAGTTTTTTGATGGCGCACCGCATCAAGTGGAAGTAGAAGTCTTTCCTCAATCTCAATCTACCCGTCAATTTTCACCTCTACGAGTCGTGCAAGACATTGACGTCGAGGGAGTAGCGCCCCCGATGCGATCGCGATTAATTGTCTTAGGTTACTTTACCAGCATCATCGTCATTGGTTTGGTTATTGGACTCCAATTCAAACGCCGTTTAATTTGGCAATACAGGCATTAATGAATACGCAACACGTTTTAATGGTTTGTAAAGCTTGTGCAACTGTGTACGTTGAAGGAAAGCCGCAAGGGAAAAGTGGCGGACAGCAGTTGCTAGAGCAGTTACAGGAACTGCACTCAGATTGGGAACTCCGGGAAGATTTTCAGCTACAGGAAGTCGAATGTATGAGTGCTTGCAGCCGTTCCTGCGCTGTCTCTTTTGTCTCTCCTGGGAAATACACGTATCTCTTTGGCGACTTACCCGCACAGGACAGTGCAGCCGCTGTGCTGGAGTGCGCCAAGCTGTATTTTGCGAATTCACAAGGATATTTAGCGTGGGCCGATCGTCCTAAACCCTTGAAAAATGGAATCCTTGCTCGGATTCCACCTGTATCCTGAAAATAGCTCTCTTGTGTCACTTTGGGAGAATTCAAAGAATTTGCGTTGTTTCAGCCTACAAAAACTCAAGGTTTCACCCCAGTGTGACACAAGAGGGATAGTCTATGCTTTGAGTTCAAATTCTAATTATCTGCTTCTTCCTCTACCTCGCGTAGAATAGGCTTACCCATTGCCTTCTCGATCCGATTGAGAAGCGCATTTTTTCTAGCTTGAAAGAAAGTCTCAAAATTATCTGAACGCATAGCAGATGGATCGATGACATGCGATCGCAAAATCTCATCCATCCGTTCCTCTGAGATGTTGGCATCCTTCTGGGTATTGGCTAAGTAGACGCTTGGCGCTTTACCCCCGATCTTGCGGTTCGTTTTGCCTGAAAGTGGAGTTTTATTGACCACGCAGTCGTAGAGTTCTGACTTGATGCCGTTGTTTTTACACCAGTGTTGCGGAAAGATATGATGAATATCGATAGACTCACTAAAGTGAATTAGAGTGTCGATGGGATAACCTGTGAAGAAGTCGCAGCCACCATCGCGTAATAGTAGAGCGGATAAGCCTTTGTAGGCAGCGCTTCTGCGGCTAGACAAACGCAAAAGACGGTTCGGGAAAAAGTTAGCATCTCTAATGGTGTCAGGCTCAGAACCTCCATCAATCCAGCCTAGAACTTCTGGCAAATCTTTAGCTAAACGGCTTTCAATTGCACTACCGTAAAGTTCTCCGAAAACTCCGCACCAGTACCAACGTGCTAACTTTGCACTAACTCCATCGTTATTAGCGCGAGCGCCAAGTGCTGCGAAGATCGCGGCAAGAGCTGTAAGCTGAGTTTGGTAAGGCAGATCGCGGTTATTGAATATCTTTTGGGTATGGAGGAATTTTGCAGCTTGCTCAAACCCTTGAGTTACTGAATCAGCCCATTTCTTATATTCTTCGAGAGTTAGTTTCAGTACATCCTTACGCTTGCAACTTACTGGAGGATTCTCAAGAGAGGCAAGCATCGTCACTGCTTGTAAAAAATCAGTGTTCTGAATATCGCTGAGTACTGGATGCTTCTCTAGTTTTTCCTTTCGTTTTTTCCAGTCTTCCCGGAGATCGAACTTATCGGCAGCAAAAGTTGCAGTGACTAACTCAAAAACGCTAAGAGATACACCTCCCGTGTTCACTTTTTCAAATACCTGACACACCGCTTCCCTTGGTGTTTCCTTACGCAAATTGATGACTGGTACTTGGTAGCTCTGATATGACTGAATCACCTCCTGGAAGAAGCTAGTCCAACGATCAGGACGTTCTTGGATATTAGTAGGGTGAAGCTGCGAGTAACGGTGCATCCAGTTAAAGAACTCTGGAGGATCGAACACCAGGTGGAGTGGGAAAACCTCGGCAGCACATTCTTTTTCTGTTGTTGAGTAGTCTGCCAGAACCTCTTTTCGGAAATCGCGGATAATCTTATTTTCTGGCACACTAATAATTGCTTCCTCACGATCGACCTTTGCATCGAGTGCCTTGGCAATATCAATGTAATACCAGCGTTGAATCTCCTTACCTCTTGCGTTCCTTGTTTTGACTGGCTTTCCTGTACGAAACACCTGAAATAGAGAGGTCAATCGCTGCTGCCCATCTAGAATTAGTCGGTCAGGTTCTATCGGATTGCTAAGTGTCACTCCTTCAATTGGACGAGGCTGAAACCGCACATCAGGATTGCCAGTTTGGAGCATCATTACTGCCCCAATCGGATAAGAAAGCGAGAGGCTAGCGAGTAAGCTACGTATTTGCTCATCGTTCCATACCCAGTTACGCTGGAAGTCAGGAAGCTGAGTTCTTCCCTGCTTAGCACTTTCCAAGAGGATGGGCAGTGATTC
>DATNPC010000391.1:0-3417 GCA_036703375.1 Allocoleopsis sp. | reverse complement strand
GGTGGGGCTAACGAATCAATCACCTCACCCAGCAATCCTTCCACATCAACCAGTTCCAATTCCGTGCGAACCCGTCCGACGCGAGAGTACTGCAACAGACCATTAATCAACGCTTCCATCCGCTGGACGCGACCTTGGAGTAAATCTAGATGGTGTCGCGTTTCTTCGGTTAAACGGTCTTCCAGATCTTCTGCAATCCATTGTCCCAAATTGGCGATCGCTCTGAGGGGAGCCTTGAGATCGTGGGATACGATGTAGGCAAATTGGTCGAGTTCGGCATTGCGCTTTTCTAGATTAGCCGTGGTTTGGGCTAATATCGCCGTAATTCGCGCCAGTTCTTCTGCACGCGATCGCAATGCCGCCTCGGCTCGCTTGCTCTCGGTGATATCTTGGGTCATGGTCATGCCGGACAAGACTTCGCCCGTTTCGTTGGTCACAGGCAAGACGTGGACGCGGTAAATGCGATCGCCAAAGGGGACTTCCGTCACCGTTGCCTGACCCGCTAAAGCCTCACGATAAATCGGTTCTAGGAGTTGAGCGGTTTGGGGTGGCAGTGTCTCCCAAATCGTCTTACCCGTCAAGTCTTCGCGATCGAGGTTGACCGTTGCTAATCCCGTCCCTTCTGCAATCTGGTAGCGTAGGTCTTGGTCGAACAGAAACACAGCCCCGTTCGGGAAGTTCTTCACCAGCGTGCGGTAGAGTTCCTCGCTTTTGTGCAAAGCGGCATCCTGTCGCTTCCGTTCCGTAATATCTTGGGCAATTTCCAAATAAGCACTAGGCTGCCCCATCTCGTCTCGCTGCAACGTCCAGCTACTAGAGACGACCATACGAGTACCATCCCGTCGGAAATGGGTTAATTCTCCGTTCCAGTGTCCCTGTTTCAAAACAATCTCCTGGATTTCTCCAAGCGGTTGAGAAAAGTCTGTTTTGAGTAAGGAATGAACCGATTGCCCGAGAGCTTCGTCTGCTGTCCATCCATAAAGGCGTTCAGCTCCTTGATTCCAGTAGACGATCGTGTCATCGAGGTGGCAGATCATAATCGTGTCATTGGCCAAATCCAAAAGTTGAGCTTGTTTAACGAGCGTGTCCTGAGCAAGCTTGCGATCGCTGATATCGCGCACGATCGCAATAAACAGAGACTCATTTTCGAGTAGCATTTGGCTAATGGCAAACTCCATTGGGAAGGTTTTTTCGTTTTTACAACGCCCTACTGTCTCCTGCTGAAGGCGTAGCTTGTCTCGCTTAGTTCCTACCAGAGAACTCATCACTTGACCGCTATCCTCGGCAAATACTTCGGCCATGAGTCGTTGCAAATGTAGTCCTTTAACTTCGTCCTCTTCATAACCAAAAATTTCCGAAGCGGCGGCGTTCGCTGACTGCACGTAGCCTCGCTCATCCAGGATGAGAATGCCATCGACAACATTGTCAAAAACCGTCCGCAGGTAGGCGTTACTTTCGCGTAAGCGACTAGCACGATTGACCAACTCTCGATCTAGTCGATCGAACAGATACAAGGCTGCCCCAGAACCAATCAACCCAATCCCCAAAGAACTCCATTGCACAATCGTGGTCAACCGCCGCCACTGCCTAACTTTGACTTCGCGATCGCGTTGTAAGCGTTGTTCGCGATCGGCAAATTGGGCTAGCTCTTGACGCAGATTATCCATGTTCGACTTGCTCTGGAGTAACTGACTACTCAAGACAGGGGAACTCCTAGCTGTTGCTCCTGCACTCTGGCTAGTCTTGAGAATCTGCTCTAATAGCACCATTTGTTGCTGAGCTAGGGTGGGAATCGGTTGGAATTGTTGATACTGTGTAGAACTGTCTGGCAGCCTCGCACTCAGTCCGTGAAGTAGCGCAGGTAGTTGAATTTTGGCTTGTAAATAAGGTTCTAAAAATTCCGATCGCTGAGTAATTAAGTACCCTCGCACACCTGTTTCACCATCGACTAACACCCTAAGTAAGCGATCGCTGTCCAAAATGGTTCTCAGGCTCTGTTTCTCCTGCTCTGTCGCCGCTATTGTTATCGATCTCAGTGCTGCAATGGTAAAAATGGAAGTGAATAAACAGACCGCTGGAATCGCAATAATTGACACCCCTCGCCAGCGAAGTCTCTGTTCACTGGGCAGGTGCGACCGAGTTAGCGAAAGTTTAGCGGCATTCATCCTGAATAATTACTCCCTGCGATAGAAGACTATCTATTGGGTGAGTCTTCCAACCCTCACCTGCTCGCTGACCACTTCTCTTACTTTTCACAACTTATGTGGAAAACCTCTCTCCAAACCTCTCTCCTACAAGGAGAGAGGCTTTGATTTTTCCCCCTTCCAAAACAAAAACAAAAGTTTTTCCTTTTCCCCCTCCTCGTAGGAGGGGTCAGGGGGAGGTGAGAAGGGGGTTAGGGGGTTAGGTTTTTCGTGAACTTTTCCACATGACGTGAAAAGTCAGGTCACTGTTCACTGTTCACTGTTCACTGTTCACTATTCACTATTCACTGCTCACTGGCCACTGCTCACTGCTCACTGCTCACTGCTCACTGCTCACTGCTCACTGGCCACTGCTCACTGTTCACTGTTCACTGCTCACTGCTCACTGCTCACTGCTCACTGCTCACTGCTCACTGCTTCGCCCAGGTGAAGTAAAAAGTTGCTCCTTGACCGACTTGAGATTCTAAACGGATGCTGCCACCTTTGCTCTCTACAATCCGTTTGGCGAGTGATAGACCGATACCAAGATGCTTGGTTTGATTGGTAACTGGCAGAGTGTGAAAGATTTCAAACACTTTTTTATGAAACTTGGGGTCAATGCCCGCACCATTATCGGCGATGGCAAATTCGTAGGTATCGGAGCTTTCTCGCACGCTAATTGACACCATTCCATTGGGTAAGGGATGATGCGCGATCGCATTACTGATTAAGTGCGTGAAAACTTGCTCTAGCGGTAACCGCTCTGTCACCAGCGTGGGCATGTCTGGAGCGATTTCAATCGTAAATTCAGCTGGAGGATTGACATTTTCAATCACCTCTAATACAAGAGCTGCAACATCTACCAGTTCCGGTTTGCTCGTCAGCCGTCCCGCACGAGAATATTGAACCAGCCCATCAATCAGGGCTTCTAAGCGGTGGACTCGTCCGCGTAGCAGTTGCATTTGTTGGAAGTTTTCTTCATTGAGTTGGTCGGCAATGTCTTCTTCAATCCATTGCGAGAGATTTGCGATCGCTCTTAGGGGTGCTTTGAGATCGTGAGAGGCAACATAGGTAAATTCTTCGAGTTCCTGAGTGCGTTGTTCTAAAACTGCGGCGAGTTGGGCGACATCGGTTTTCGCCTGATGCAAGGCTTCATCAGCTTGTTGAAACTCGATCGCGGCGGCGAGGGCGTTGGCAACAGACTGAAGAAAATCAACGTCTTGGCGGCTAAACG
>DATNPC010000390.1:0-12284 GCA_036703375.1 Allocoleopsis sp. | reverse complement strand
CTCTATAAAACAGGAATTAAAGTCACAGACACTGAACTTGATGCCATTGCTATTGAGCGAAACTCTTTTCATGGTGAGTGGAACTATATTATCAAACCCCAAATTTCCCCTTAATTGTTCAACTTATTTTTACATAATCCCATTATGAGAATAAAGTTTATCAACTGCTGATGACATCGTTGGAGTTGAAGAGTAAGCTGAATGAATTGTTGATTGTGGGGTGAGTGTGAAGGCGAATGCGAATGCGAATACTGTAAACGGATGCAACACTTTACCCAAATAGTCACAGCATTTAGTAGAGGTAGGGCGATGACGGTTGCAGAAGATTTCAATTTTGAGGCTTCAGTAAAGGATGCTCTTCGTGAAGCTTTGAAAGAACGTGGTCATGTAAATGTTTTAATCGCTGGGCGTACTGGTGTTGGTAAGAGTACCCTTATCAATGCGGTTTTTCAGGGAAATTTTGCAACCACGGGTCAAGGTCGTCCTGTCACTCAAAACACGAGAGAAATTAAAAAAGAAGGAATACCACTTTCCATTTTTGATACTCGTAGACTCGAAATGGCAGATTTCTCTAAAACATTAGATGATCTAAGTCCCTTGTTAGTGAACGTGCGCGGAGTCGTGACTCAAATCAACATATCCATGTTGCCTGGATCTGTATAGCCGAAGATTTTCGACGTGTTGAACCAGCAGAAGAGGAACTTGTAAAAATGCTAGCAGACCGCAATATACCTGTTATCGCTGTCATCACTAAAGCGAAATCTGATAAGGAGTTTCGCACTACAGTTTTACAAATACTTCCGCTAGTAAGCAATGCTGTTCGAGTCCGAGCCATTGAGGAAGAATTAGATGAAGGTATTGTTCTTCCTTCGATGGGTCTGTGTGATCTTGTAGATTTAACAATGCAAGTTGTTCCAGAAGGGCTGAAGAGAGCCTTCACTGCTGCACAGAAAGTAGACATGGAACTAAAAAAAACACAATCCCATGCAATAGTAGCGGGAGCAGCAGCTAGTGCAGCGGGGATGGCAGCAGTACCGATTCCGTTTTCTGATGCTGTAGCTATTGTCCCAATACAGGTTGGAATGCTTGCTGGTATCTCAGCAACTTTTGGCTTATCGATTGATAAAAGTTTTCTCAGCACAATAGTTGGTAGCATCATTGCTGGAGCAGGAGGAACACTTGCAGGGCGGACAATCGTAGCTAGTCTTTTCAAGATGATTCCTGGTGCTGGTTCTGTAGTTGGTGGTACTATTGCAGCAGCTACAGCAGCGGCACTCACTACAGCATTTGGTGAAGCATATATTGCTGCATTAGACATGTTGTTTGTTAATAACAATGGTGAACCTCCTACATCTGAAGAGGTTGCAGAAGCTTTCAAAATGAAGTACTTACAACTTGCCAGTGGAAAGTAGTGCTACCAGCTTAGTTGTCAGCTAGCTAACACTTCACTACAGCGGATGGACGACAGCCGTTAGGGAGAAAGCTAAGGCTCTCTGCCGCCACTCAGCTATAGCTTTAGAAAGCCAAAAACAAAAAGTAAAGAGGATATCTTTGCTGCCCTTGATACTTCATCTTCAACTATCTTTCTTTTGGCAATGCGATCGCTACTCTCCCACAGGCAGAAAGCTCTATGAAACGCGGTGAGTTACATGAGAAGCCGTTGTTGGGGTTACAACAGGAGTAGCCTCAGCCGATCGCACTTCAATCACTCCACGATTCATCTTCATACCACACATGAATTCATACTCGCCAGGTTGCTCAGGTGTAAACTCAACGGTGGTTGTTTCAGGTGTGAGGTCAACCGCGATCGCAAAATCTGGAATTAGCAACCGATCGTAACAATGGCTGGGATTTTGGCGCTCGAACTGCAAGCGAACGGGATGTCCAGCTTCAACAATCACCCGCTTGGGTTGATAGCCTTTGGCAACAGTAACGGTAGCCTCTTGAATTCCTGCTGGTGTTAGTGTTGCTTCAACACTGGATGCTGGAATTGCAGAATGGTCAGCATGATGCGTTGGTTGCGGTACTGTTGCTGAAGGGGCTACTACTGTTGCATTCGCAGACTGTACTTCCACCACGCCTCGAAACATATTCATGCCGCAGGTGAATTCATATCTACCAGCTTTCTCAGGTGTAAACTCGATCGCAGTCGTTTGATTAAGGGGAAGTTCTTTGGCGATGTGAAAGTCAGGAAATCGCACTTCCTCAAGACAACTGCTGGCATCTTTGCGAGCGAAATTTAGTCTTACAGGTTGCCCTGCTTGTACTACAATTTGGCTCGGTTCATAACCGCCATCCACTGTAACCGTTACTTCTTGAATTCCTCCCTGTGTCGTTGCTTGGCGAGACTTGGGTTTGCTCAGTAGGAACCACCACAGTTCTAAACCAATCAGTCCCAATCCACCCAGTGTGACGGCAACCTTATTCGCTAACGGCTGTTCAATGTGGCGAAACTGTAAGGTTTGCTCTGTGTCGGGCGAGTGCCTCTCATTCATCTCATGAGGCATTTGTGCCACGGCAACGCCTGAAGTAATTCCTAGCCCAAGTCCTAAACTGGCGATACTACTGATGATTGCTGTTTTGTTTACCATTGGAAAACCTCCTATGTAAATGCAACTCTGTCGCAAGCTACGCTAACGCTCCTGAAATTGCTCCTAACAAAAATCCAAATCCTGCTAACGTTACGAAAAATGTGAATTTTTTGAACATTGTTATTCTCCTTCGCCTAAATGATTCACTTAGCCAAATGTTTTGGGTTGAAAGTTACGCAACCGCAGCGCATTTGTCACCACTGACACAGAACTAAATGCCATTGCTGCACCTGCAATAATCGGACTGAGTAACCAACCGAAGAAGGGAAAGAGAATGCCTGCGGCAATGGGAATTCCTGCCACGTTGTAGATGAAGGCAAAGAACAAATTTTGTTTGATGTTGCGAATAGTGGCACGAGAGAGTTGAATCGCCGTGACAATGCCTTGTAGATCGCCAGAGATGAGGGTAACGTCACTCGCTGCGATCGCTACATCTGTGCCTGTTCCAATTGCCATCCCCACATCAGCTTGAGCTAGAGCAGGCGCATCATTAATGCCATCCCCCACCATTGCCACAATCTTACCTTCGGACTGAAGTGTCTCAACCATTGCCGCTTTCTGATCCGGGCGAACTTCAGCAAAAACTCGCTGGATGCCGACTTCACGAGCAATTACTTGGGCCGTGCGGCGATTGTCTCCCGTCAACATAACTACTTCCAATCCCATTTTCTGCAAGGCACGAATTGCTGCAACTGAAGAGGGTTTTACCGCATCGGCAATGCCCATAATTCCTTCTACTTTGCCATTCACCGCAATCCAGATGACGGTTTTGCCGAGATACTCCAATCGATCCCACTGTTGTTGCAAACTGCTGGTATCAATTGAGAGTTCATTCATCCAACGGTGCGTTCCAATTTGCACCCATTGCTTGGACACATACCCTTGTACGCCACTCCCAGCAATTGCCTCGAACTCCTGTGAATCCGTTAATTCTACTCCTTGAGATTGAGCATATTGCACTACCGCTTCAGCTAGAGGATGTTCAGAATTGCGTTCGACAGATGCAGCTAGACGCAGAAGTTTTAACTCGTTGCTATTGGCAGTACCCTTAACCGTTACAAAGTCAGTTACCGTGGGCTTGCCTTGGGTAATCGTGCCGGTTTTATCGAGAACAATGGTTTGCAGTTTGTGCGCCAGTTCTAAACTGTCTGCTCCCTTGATTAAAATGCCATTTTCTGCACCTTTACCTGTTCCCACCATGATGGACGTTGGTGTTGCTAAACCCAAAGCACAAGGACAAGCAATAATCAGCACGCCCACGGTGGTAATCAACGCCATCGTGACATTGCCCATGACGTTGTACCAGATAATGAAGGTAGCGATCGCGATCGCAATCACTACAGGGACAAACCATCCCGTAACGCGATCGGCTAATCGTTGAATTGGTGCCTTGGAACCCTGCGCTTGCTGCACCAGTTTGACGATTTGCGCCAAGAATGTATCTTTCCCGACTCGTGTCGCTCGGAATTTGAAGCTTCCGGTTTTGTTGATCGTCGCTCCAATTACTTCATCTCCAGGCTGCTTTTTCACAGCCACACTTTCACCCGTCACCATCGCCTCATCAATCGTGGAGGAACCCTCAACAATTTCTCCATCCACCGGAATTTTTTCACCCGGACGAACTAGGATGACATCTCCCAAAACCACTTCAGCGATGGGAATATCCACCTCTCGTCCATTGCGAATCACCCGTGCCGTTTTTGCCTGCAACCCCATTAATTTACGAATCGCTTCTGAGGTTTGTCCTTTAGCGCGGTTCTCTAACAGTCGTCCCAGCAAGAGCAAGGCAATAATTATAGAGGCTGCTTCAAAGTACACATCGGGCTTCAGACCTTGACGGATAAACCACTGGGGAAAGAAAGTAGGAAATAGAGAATAGAGGTAATCTGCCCCTGTCCCAATTGCCACGAGCGTATCCATTGTCGCCGTATGGCGTTTCAACGCTTTCCAGGCATTAATGTAGAAAGAGCGACCTGCCCAAAACAATACTGGAGCGGTGAGTACAAGTTGTAGCCAGGGATTGTGCAGCCACAGGGGAATGAAGGGAATCGGTAATCCCATCATCGCAGGCAGCGAACCAATCGCGAGAACAGCACTGATAATACCGCTAACCCAAACTTTGCGGGTTAAGTCCCGATTTTCGCGTTGCCGCGCCTGCTGTTCTGCATCATCTTCTGGGGCAAGTACATCATCTTGCATGGGGACAGCAGAATATCCCGCCGCATCCACGGCATCTTGAATCGCGGCTACATTAGTTTGGCTGGGGTTGTAGGTAACGCTGGCTTGTTCTGCGCCGAAGTTAACATTGCACGCCTCAACTCCCGGAACCGAGCGGATTGCCTCTTCGATGTTACCCGCACAAGAGGCACAACTCATGCCTCGTAATTTGAGTGTCGTATTTTCCATGTCATGAGTCCCTGATACGCATGATGATTTGGTTTTTGAAATATTGACGGCTAAGCTACCGAGTATCCGGCGTTAGTAATAGATTGCTTCACAACTGCCTCAGATGCGTCAGTCTCAATAGTGACTAACTTGGTTTTTGGATCGGCAGTAACGGTAGCCGTCGCATCAACCGCCTTGATTGCCTTAGTGATGGTTTCTCCGCAGGCAGAACACGCCATGTTGGGAACTTTCAGTTGCAGTGTCATGATTCCAATCCTTTTCTCTTGAACTTCCTTTATCTTGAAGTCTCCATCACACTGGAGAGTCAAGGGGGAACGCCAGTAAATTTTAAAAATCTATCCTAGTGAAGACCGATCTCAGCAAACTGGATTGTTGAACGAAGAATCCCCGCACTCATAGGGCGGGGATGGTTAAGTAGTTGTTTATACTCGGCACGGGCATAAGATGAAAAGCTCTCTTTCCGATTACCCATGACCCATTAACCATTTTCAGGTTAGATGTCAGGGAAAAGCTGGTCCTTCTGGAATAGAGAGTAAATAACTATCATTCACGAAATTGACATCCTCTTGGCGAAACTGATATTTCTCGAAAACCTGCGGAGAAACTTGTCTGCGGATGCCATCAAGCACAATGTAAACATTAGCCGTGCTACCTTTTAATAAAGTGCCATTTTGACTAATAGATTGACCTTCAGGATAGCTATCAATTTCTCTATCAAATACTTGCTTGACTTCACTATATCTAAATCCATACGTGCTAAACGTTTTAGAATCTGTAATCCATCTTCGTTTCCCATTCTCAATAGCGAACACTTCAGGACCGCTACCTTTCACCAACTCGATATAGTTAGTATAGTTAGTTTTATATACCGTAGCGATAGATTGTTCGCAGCTTGAGCTAATAGGACTACAGCTAGGATTATCTGCTTTTGCGATTGTAGGTGTTCCTATTAGGGTCAGTAATGCCAAGAATGAGTAAATTTCTTGAGGATTCATTGGTTAGCCCTGGTTTTTTCAGCTTAATACTTCCTTTCTGTAACCAAGCTAAAAAAATATGTGGGGAAACTAATGAACGCTTCAACCAGAAACTCAACCGACCTAAAAAAAACTCAACCTGTTGTTTTCAATTCCTTGAAATGCATAGAAATCATTGTGGTGATTCGGCAAGTGTCATAACTGCGGTTCAATAGTCAATAGTTGCTCAGAAGCTTACCTTACCAGTGCCAGTAAATGGGTCAATGGTTTATGCACCCTCCTCAAGGCCATTGAGTTTCAAAGGCGTCTTGTCCATTTCCATACACTAGCGCCCCATAGTCTTGCCACTGGGCAACGAGTTCAGGCGTGAGTTCCGCAGAGTGCAAGACACTTAGGTTTTGCTCTAGTTGCGCTCTAGTTTTTGGTGCAGTGAGAGCTAGGTGTACTGCTTTTTGGTGTAGCGCATATCGGTAACAATCTGCCGCCGTGGGAATCTCTCTTTGCCACTCTGGATGCCCTTGTAGAAGTTGCCCCCAGCGAGTGCAAGTAAACGCAACAACTGGAATTCCAACCTGTTGAGCCATTGGGAAAACACATTCTTCTGCCTTGCGATGCGCCATGTTGTAGCGATACATGAGGATTTCAATGCGATCGCTCTTAATCAACTCTAAGGCGATCGCACGATTATGGGTGGTTGCCCCCACGTAGCGGATTAGCCCTCGTTTCTTCCAATCCCAAAGTTCATCGAGTACAGACCAAATTTGGGCAATGTCTTCTGACGGCGTGACATACTCGGCAAAGAATACATCCACGACATCAACATCTAAGTATCGACGTACCTGCTCCAAGTACTGCCGCCATCTGTCCAAATCGCGATCGTCACTTCCCGTTGCAATGAATACCTGCTCGCGCTGAGTTGCCACAAGTGGCTTGAGTCCGCTCAGCATGCTTTTGTGGGACAAATCGTAAAAAAAGAAATAATTCACTCCAGACTCAAACGCCAGCGCTACACAGGATGCATCCATCCCCTGGTGTCCTGCTAAGCCGAGGATACTCGCAGGCTGTCCTTTTAAAGTTGCTAAATACATAATCAGCTCAATCCTCTGGCTTTACTGACTTAGATGGTGGCTGGGGAAAGCTAGATACGGCGAGAGCTAGAAGCTTCTTAAAATTTTGTTGATAAATGAACTCTCAGTGTCATTATCTTTAATATTAAGATTGATTAGCGATCGTCGGTAGTTATTCTCGCCAAAAACGTGAAGAAAGTTGTAATAGTTGGTGCTGGTCCTTGTGGAATTCTTCTAGCCCATTATTTATTGCGTCGCGGTACTCAATACCAACTTGAAATTTACGAACGCCGCAGTGACCCTCGACAAGTCTCTTGCTCTAACTCTAGAACCATTCCCTATGGTATCAATGAACGGGGCTTAAGACCTTTGAGAAAAATTGAGGGATTAGAAGAGGCAATCAAAGCTAAGTGTGTAGAAAATAAGGGGCTAATCATCCATCAAAAAAATGGCAAAACGCAGAACAGACCTAAAAAACAGCCTACCTATAATACCGATCGAATTAGCTTGGTGATGACTCTGTTATCGAAGCTAACAGAAAAAATAGAGAACAACCGCGTCAAAATCCACTTTAACTGTAAATGTAATCATGTAGATTTTAAATCCAAAACCGTAACCTTTGAAAAAGTTAAAGAACCATCCTCAGTAGAACTAGAAGAGTTTACCGTTGATTATGACCTATTGATTGGTACTGACGGAGCGCGTTCGGAAGTCAGAAAGCATTTTCTCAATACAGAAGATTTTGACTTTGAGCAAAAGACTGTTCACTCTTACTACAAAACTGTCTTCCTGCCAGGCCGTAATGAAAAAACAGGTGTCAATTTAAAACCTGACTGTCTTCATGTTTGGAGACCGGAGGAGGGAATAACCTTCGGAGCGGTTCCTCAGCTTGATGGGACGTTCATTGGTTTGTTATTTTTCTCTAGAACCAAAAATCAAGTAATTGATATTTCTAGTAAAGAAGAGGTTTTTGCCTTCTTTCAGGAAAAGGTTCCAGAGGTAGCTCAACTCCTCTCTGAAGATGAAGCAGAAGCTTTCCTAAAACGACCAATAGCAGCACAATTAAAGACTCGCTGCAACCGCTATCACTATGGCGATAGTGTTCTCATTATGGGAGATGCTGCCCATGCTGTTTCGTCATCTCTCGGTCAAGGTTGCAACAATGCCTTTGAAGATGTATTTGTCCTCGACAGTCTTTTGGATGAGTATTCCGACGAATGGGCTTCTGCTCTGGAGCAGTTTACGATTCGTCGTCAGCCAGACACCCATGCTTTGTGGGAACTCGACACCAACGTGTTCCCGACATCAAAAGCTCTGTTTACCGAGTTTATGTTGCGGGAATCGTTTGCCAAAATCATGAATAAACTATTTCCTCAACTTTTCTTACCTCCTTTACGTGAAGTACTCGCTACAACGACACTGCCTTATTCAGAAATTTTCAAGTCTTATCAAGGTTGGATATTAAAGGTAAAAAAATCAAATGAGAAGTTCTTTTCTAGGTAAGATTACTAACATTTTCCACCTTTCTTAATCATCGTAGGATGGGCATTGTCGATCAACCAGAGAATCAAGTTTTCAAGTTCTATTCGGCAATGCTCACTCTACATCGGCAAGATTGTTGACAGTAGTGAAAGATAGGAGATTAGTTATGCCATCGCTCTCCATCAATCGCTCGAATCTGAATCCTTTAAAACAAAGCCTATAAGTCTCAAGTCCTGTATGAGAGAAACTTAAAAAAAGTTCAAGGTAATAGCCTCTATTTGATTGATATAAAAGAAAGAAGGCTGTCGAAAACATTGAACTCTAACTTGAATTCGTTCTGAGAAATATAGTTATCAAACGTGATTTGGTTAGAGAGGTTCACTCGATCGAAATAGGGAAAATACCATGACTATTACTATCCTCAAGGAAGGCTCCAAAGGTCCGGAAGTTACCGATTTACAGTACATCTTGAAACTTCGAGGAGGCAAAGGCGAGTTCGATCCAGGCGCAGTAGACGGCATCTTTGGAGCAAAAACTAAAGCTATGGTCATCAAGTTTCAGCAGTCTAAGAAACTTAGTGCTGATGGGATAGTAGGAGAAAAAACTTGGCAGGCTACAGACTTTCCTTGGCCTGGTGCAATCGGAGAGTTTTTAAAAGAAGGCTCGAAGGGCGAACCCGTGAAAAAGCTACAGCAAGCATTGAAAAATAAGGGGTTCGATCCGGGTTCGGCAGACGGGATTTTCGGTGCGAAGACGAAAGCAGCAGTGATTAAGTATCAAACGGCGAGCAAAGAAAAGTCTTCAAACACGGAGGGAGTTGTCGGACCACTTTTGTGGGGGAGTTTAATCGGCGATTAGCTTCAAGCAGTGAGCAGTGAGCAGTGAGCAGTGAGCAGTGAACAGTGACCAGTGGTGTTGAGTTAGATGAATCGGGTCAACTGGACGCGGTAACGTTCTTTTTTCGTGACGGCGACTTCCCCAACTTCCAGGCGTCCTTTGCCGCGAATGGCAATTAAGTCTCCTGATTTGACGAGGTAGCTGGCTTGCGTAATATCTTTCCAGTTGACTCGGACATCACCACCGCTAATTAGATCGGACATTTTGCTGCGAGAGACGCCGAATCCTGCGGATGCGACCGCATCTAGGCGCATTGATGCCTCTACCGTTGTCATTTCTTTTTTCTTGGGTTCTCGAATCTTGAGTTCCGAGAGGTCAATCCGCCGAGTTTTTACGGGTACGGAGCGCACCTGAACCAGTTGTGTCTCCAGAAACTCCACCATCTCTGGAACGACAATCGCCTGAGCACCTCGCTCTCCCAAAACAATAATGTCGCCAATTTTCTCTCGCACCAAACCCGTTCCCAGGATTGCGCCGAGAAAGTCCCGATGTGTAGCAGGATCGAAGAGAAAATTTCCGGCAATATCCAACGCTGCAACTTCTACCTGGGACGAGTCGAGCGGCAATTCCGAACGAGCAATCGCTAAACGCTGACGTTCTGCCTGGGGATAGCCGCCCCAAGCCAAAAGTTGTACTTCGGTCAAGCGTTTAAACTGTTGCTGGATTTCTGCCAGTACGGGGGGTGAAAGAAAATCGGATGAAACCACTTCCCACGTCTTGATTGCCTGCTCGGCTTGGTCAATCGCACGGGCTACATCGTCTCGATTTTCGACTCCTTTGAGCAGTTCTTCTCTAGGCAACATTCGCGATCGCTTTTACATAACACTTTCCTCGATCTTACCTAGATTCTGCCTGGGCGTTCGCGATCTCGTTTTTCATGAGTGCGCGAGCGCACCCGATTGCATCCTTGAAGTTTTTGAGAAAAACCCTCAATTCCTCTCCCCGTCATACCAATTTCCTAAATCCTTGCTACACATCTTTCTCCCCGTCTCCCCGTCTCCCCGTCATCCGATTTGTTGCAACTTTAAATGAAAACGGTATCAGCATTAACTCACAAGGTTTTATGCACAACCGCTTAGTGCTTCCTGGCGAGTAGTGAATACTCCTCGCTGGAAAAAACTTGCTGCTGGACTTCAGTTATCTTCTGTTCGATTAAGCGGTAGGTCGCATATTCTCTCACCATAGGCTGGAGTGAAAACCGTGCAGATTGTTTATCGATCAGCGCTCGTGCTTCCAGGGATTCCAGAGCCTCTAGCAGTTGTTGCGGCGATACCGAGTATGGCATTTGCATGCGTAATTCGGAAAATAATACAGGTTGGCGATATAGCACCAGCCGTTTGATAATCTCGGTTTCCACATCTGATAACCGATTAAAGTGTTGTTCTACAAGATTGAGAATGTCACCAAAAATGGCGGTGTGTTGTGCCAAGAATTTAGGAATACTGCCAGCAAATAGCTTTTGAATGGTTGTGGCAACGATTTTCAACGCCAAGGGGTTGCCGGCATAGTACTCGATTAACTTGCGCCACTGGGCAGTTGACCCCCGAAAGCGGCCTTTTGCTCGAAAGATTTGCTGTATATCGACAACTTGCAATCCCTGGAGTTGCAAAATTCTAACCGGGAGTGTTTCTCCTGCGAGTAACCCAATCTCTTTCGGTGTTTCCCGACTCGTCAGCACTATGCAGCTTTGATGGGGAGTTTGTCCCACTCGCTCAAAGAGTTGACCATACTCTTCATAGTCTTTGCCATAGCATCCAGCACGATGGCAGCACGTCGCCTCTTGTCCAGCACAACTTTGCAAAATTGCCTCGGCTTTATCTAAGACTAATAGACAGCGATGAGCTTGTAAGTAACGTATCAATCGCGAAATTCTGCAATATACACGTTCTGGTAAATCAGTGTCTTGCTCGTTCGATAGCAAAGCAATCAGTTCTGCGAGGAAGTCTTTGGCAGGGGGAGCGGGTAAAAGCGATCGCCAAATTACAAACTCGAAGTTATCCTGAATGTGTTGGGCGAGTTTTACGGATAGGTAGGTTTTTCCCATGCCCCCCATGCCTAGCAATGTGACTAGGCGGCAGCGCTCGTCTAAAATCCAGTGCTTGAGCATTGCCAGTTCATCTGTGCGTCCGTAGAACTCCGAGACATCCGGTGCTTCTCCCCAATCCACTCCAGGTTGAATGTTTTCCCTGTTCTCTTCGTTAACGCTAGTCTCTGGTAGAGCGTAATCACTTCGCTCTAACTGGAGATGAAAAGCGCGAAAACAGATTGATAGAGTTTGTTTATCCACACCAGCTTTGCCAGTAAATACCTTCATCAGCGTATTGCGATCTAAGCTGGTGCGAAAACTTAAGGCTTCCAGGGTGTAATGGTTGTTATGGTTTTCCAAACGTTCTGCTTCAGCTTTGGCAGCTTGGAGTTTTTGAAACCCTTGAGGTGTGAGAATTACACCGCGCTTGCGCTTCTGTTGGTGTAGATTCATTTTGAGTATCTTTGAGTATCTTATAGTAGGTTTTACCAATCCTTCGCGCAACAGGTAACGTAACTTGCCTGTACGGTGAGGGTAAGATGCACGCTTGGAGCCAATGGGCTGCTTGCTAATATCAGTCGGCAATTTTTGAAACCGCGAACTATCGAAAGTTATTTACGGCTTTATTAAGTTTTTGTCTGGAATCTTCACCGTTATTCAGTGACCAGTGAGTAGAAAAAACATCCCTGAGTAGTAGAACTCTCACTAAAAAAGCGTTGACTAGTCACTGTTTGACTCACGCGATCGATTTTTCCAGTCTAGCTACAAAGGTGAGATGCACTTTTCCTGCCTGGTGTCAGTTAAGTTCAGAATACTAGCTCAAGTCAAGTCATCATCTTCA
>DATNPC010000389.1:0-13157 GCA_036703375.1 Allocoleopsis sp. | reverse complement strand
AGTATCCGGTCAGCCGTCCCGTGAAGGAGTAGGAGCGAGCATCGCGTTGCTAGCTCTGGAGCAACAGTTGCACCGTAAGATTGTGTAGCGAGGGTAACAACAGTACGCACAGTCTCAGATTGAGCTGCTGCTTGGATAACCACCGCGCCCCCGAAGGAGTGACCAATCAGTGCGATGGATTCGATGCCTTCATCCTGCAAAAAGGTAATCCCTGCCAGAACATCCAGGACGGCTTCGACTAAGTCTGTTGGATAGCGGTAACGCACTCGCAGGGAGGCGATTCCTTCACTCGTCAGTTCCTGGCACAGTCTGGGGTACAGTCCCTGAGCGGGGGTGTCCCAATCACCACCGACTCCACCAACCCAAATCGCCGCCTGTTTGGTATCCGTTACCGGATAGTAGCGGCTGTAAATGGAACCACGGTTGGTTATAAATGTGATTGGATGATAGCTTTCCTGCTGCGGTTTTACCTCAACATCCTCAACCATCATCTCAAATGATTCGTCGTAGATGGGTTGCACAAAATCTTCTCCTATACTTATTGAATTGGAGGCAATAGTTAATAAGTAGCCGTTAAAAAAGCTTTACTGTTTTTCAGAAACCATAAAATTCTTGCTGATAAAGCTAAAGATATATAGCAAGCCTAAATGATTCATAAGAATCTTACTCTGTGCGCTCTGTGCCTCTGCGGTTCGTTAAAAGAAAGCCAATCTCACAATTGATTGAGTATGGCGATAGCAGCCGCCAAGACGATTAGGACATCAAAGAATGTGTGTGAGATTTCCAACGTACTGTGACAGAAGGATTTTCCCATCCGACGCGATTAGCCGATCGCCCAAAGCTGACTGCCGATCGCTATATGTCTTTTATTTCAGACCTTAGAGCGAGCTTTCACCCTCAATTTTATATCGGGTATTTTTTAGGTACTATGTGCTTATTTCCAGTTTCTATGTAGCAGTCAGAGATAGCCTCTGTCTAGGGGTTAACATCACTTGAAATCCCTAAAGAACTGGTAGCGACCGCTACCTGCACCGTCAAGTTTTTATGTTTCCTACTCTTCCAACATCTGCGGGCTAGAAAATGCGATCGCATCTCAACTTCGTCATTGAAAGTTTTCTAAATATCAAGAATCACCATCGCCGTCCAACCCTCATCCGTTTTTTCCAATTGGAAACGGTGTAACGTAACCGCTTTAACATCTACTCGCTCTTCGTGCCGATCGCGATCGAGTTTTTCTCCCTGAGTCACTGCGGTGAGATGATATTCTGAACCCTTCTCCTCAATCTGAACCTGTTGCGCTCGCAGCAGAAGTAATTCGCTGTCTTTGTAATAGACAAATTCTTGGAGAAAATTGAACAGCAGCATATCTAACTCATCATTCTCCAAGGTGAAAGTTCGCGTCTCCTTCGGTTCGATCGCGTCCAGATTATCAATCATCGCGTTGACGGTTGCATCGCCAGCGGCAATGAATACTTCTTCCAAATTCTTTCCCCAAGCTCGAAAGGCAATATCTGCGATCGCAATATCTTCCAAGAATTCGTAAGACATAAGGCTACTACTGCTCGCACAACTTTAACTGACCAAGAATATCTTCTTTTCGTTCGCTCAACTGTTTACCGATAAAAACTAGCTGTGTCCCTTCTTGTTCAAATGGCTCAAAATCCCAACGTCCAGCCACAAAGTTAAACAGAAAGATACCTTCTGGAAATCGGATAAACCCTTTTGCTCGGTAAACATCTGTGCTAATGCGATCGGTAAATTCCTCGAAACACTGGCGATCGAAAGTAGCATCCGAAGTATAGCTAAACGACTCAAATTCGGGTTGGTGAAAGTGGTGAGGTTGCGCTTCAACTCGCTCCCTAGCAATACCAAACAGCAAGTCTGTATCCACTTGACCGCGTTGGGTACGCAAAATTGAGGCAATTTCATTCAAGGAGTGTAACTTATCTGCGATCGCATTTAACTCGCTTGCCGAAACTAAATCGACCTTGTTCAGAATAATCGTATCTGCGGCTTCGATTTGCATCCGGAGTGTGTGGCCCACCGATGGATATTTCACCATGGCATCTGCATCAATCACTGTAACGACGCCATCGAGTCGCACATTGGGCAAGCTCTCTTGAATATCGAATGCTAATGCATCTGGTTCTGCAACTCCAGTTGTCTCCACCACAATCTGGTCTGGGTCAACGGTATCAATAATTTCATTCACCGCCGCTTCAAATTCGCCCACAAGCGAACAGCAAACGCACCCTCCACCCAAGTCTGCCATCTGGACATTTTTCCCTTGAATAATTTTGGCGTCGATGGAAATCTCGCCAAATTCATTCATCAGAATGGCGATTTTTCTAGTAACCGTATCGATGATATGACGCAGCAGCGTCGTCTTGCCGCTTCCGAGCGGCCCGCTAATCACGGTGATTGGTGTACGGATTTGCATAACCTATCCCTTAACGTTTCCGATGGGAGTCAATCGCACAACCCGTTTGCTAATTCCAGCTAATTCAGCTGCTTCGATCACATCATCGACGTTTTTGTACGCTCCACCTGCTTCCTCTGCCAATCCTGGCTTCGAGGTACTGCGGACATAGATGCCTCGCGCTTCCATATCCTTAAGGAGTTGGTCTCCGCGCCAAGTTTTTCGCGCTTTTGTCCGACTCATGGTTCGTCCGCTACCATGAGCAGTACTGAAGAAACTCTGAGCCCCGGTGGATACGCCCGTTAATAAATAAGACCCAGTCTCCATACTGCCGCCAATGATAACGGGCTGACCAACTTCTTTGTACCGTTCCGGAATACCTGGCATTCCTGGCCCGAAAGCGCGGGTTGCACCTTTGCGGTGGACGAGAAGCGATCGCTCTTTTCCGTCTACAATATGACGTTCTAGCTTAGCCGTATTGTGCGCTACGTCGTAGACCATGTGCATGCCTAGGTCTTGAGCCGAGCGTCCGAACATCTCCGCAAACACCTCGCGAATGCGGTGCAGAATCACTTGGCGATTGGCATACGACATATTGATGCCGCACTTCATGGCAGAGAAATAGGCTTGACCCTCACGGGAATTGAAGGGCGCGCAGGCCAGTTCGCGATCGAGAATTTTGATACCATACTGACTCTCCATCACTTTAAGAAAGACTTGCAGATAGTCAGTTGCGACTTGATGACCAAATCCCCGACTGCCACAGTGGAACATCACCACTACTTGATCTGGTTGAGTAATGCCAAAAATTCGGGCTAATTCTGGATCGAAAATGTTCTTTTTTCGAGCAACTTGAATTTCTAGATAGTGGTTCCCAGACCCCAAGGTACCGATTTGATGAAAACCGCGATCGATCGCCTTTTCACTAATCTTGGACGAATCGGCACCCTCGATGCACCCGTTTTCTTCGATTAGCTCCAAATCTTCTTCCCAACCATAACCATGGTCGATACACCAACGCGCACCTTGCTCGACAACTTTGCGAAACTGATTGCGCGAAATTTGCACAAAGCCAGTACTGCCCACGCCAGCCGGAACCTGTTGGTAGAGCCTATCAACCAGCTTTTTGATATGGGGTTTGACATCATCGTAGGTCAGGTTCGTCACTACCAAGCGCATCCCACAATTGATGTCGAAACCGATGCCACCCGGAGAAATCACACCCCCTTCTTCCACATCCATGGCAGCCACTCCACCAATCGGAAAACCATAGCCAAAGTGTCCGTCCGGCATACACAACGCGTACTTCGTTATCCCTGGCAGCGTTGCGACGTTGGTCACTTGGTCATAAACGCCATCGTCCATTTCCTGGACTAACTTCTCAGTTCCATAAATTCGGGCAGGAACGCGCATCCCTGGCTTATAGGAAATAGGGATTTCCCAGACTGTATCAGAAATTCGTTCTAAAACGTCCATCATCACCATTTGTCGCTTTACTCCCACTCAGAGTCTGAGTTAGCAGTGTTCAAACCGTTCTTGCAACCGAACCTTATTGATGAGTGGCGGCAGTGCCAAAGTACGCTGTACACGATTCGATTCAGTTCCGAGGATAACGTTACTGGTTTGTCTAAACCTCTCTCCAAAGGAGCGGTCTAGGTTTGACTTAGGCTGTTAGTAGGAATACTGACCTCTAAGCTGAAGAAGATATGTACAAAAGATTGATTAATACCTTGATTGGGGTTGCGCTCCTTCTTGTCACAATCCTAGCTAGTTTTGCTGTATCCGCCTCTGAAGGGTCAAATCCGGCTGTTACCTCAAGCTTAGCGCTGGTTCAAAGAGTTGACTGCTCTAAAGCAGAAAGTACACCTGAAGTTAAGTATTGTTCTCAACTGTCTTATGAACGCGCAGATAAACAACTGAATCAGGCTTATCAACAAGTCATTTCATCGCTCAAAGGCGAGCCGAAGCAGTTATTGATTACTGCACAGCAAGCATGGATTAAGTTTCGGGATAACAACTGTGATTTTGAAACCTACCTCAACCGGGGTGGGACAGGGTATGAAATTTTCCGCAACGGATGCCTGGAACGATTGACGAATCAACGCACCAAAGATTTGCAAGACTATTTGTCGAATCGGTAATCATTGGTTCTCACTCCATCCATCCCATCCCATCTAATTGCGTCCGCAAGCGTCGGGTGAGAATACAAAAAAGCTGATTGGCGTAATCCCTAGATTTGGTAGCACCGTATACGAGCGAATGAGATTCAAGAATCAGTCCTTGGCAAGGGTTAACACCTCTACTCAATTGATAGCGTAAGTGTGCTAACTCGCTCTATCAAATTTTGTCAAGGAGGGAATTGATATGGAATATCGGCACCTGGGCAAACACGGTATCCGTGTTTCAGAAGTCTGTTTGGGCTCATGGCTGACCTACGGAGGCGCTACGGAAGAACGTCTGGCACGCGAGTGTATTGAGCGGGCGTATGACTTAGGCATTAACTTTTTTGATACCGCTAACGTCTATGCCAATGGGGAGGCGGAAAAGGTCGTTGGCAACGTGTTGAGCCAATACCCGCGTGAATCCTATGTCCTGGCGACCAAAGTCTACTTCCCAATGGGTTCAGGCCCAAACGACTGCGGGCTGTCTCGCAAGCACATTATTGAGCAGTGCAATGCCAGCCTCAAGCGCTTAGGTTTGGACTACATTGACCTTTATCAAGCCCACCGCTATGACCCAAACGTCCCTTTGGCTGAGACGTTGATGGCTTTTGACCACCTCGTGCAGCAAGGGAAAATCCTCTACTATGGGGTGTCTCAATGGAGCGCTGGTCAACTTGCTCATGCGGCTGACCTGACCCGATTGGCAGGACTCACAGCTATTGCTTCCGACCAGCCCCATTACAACTTACTCGATCGCAGCATTGAGCAAGAGATACTTCCGCTTTGCCGTCGTGAAGGAATTGGCATTATCAACTATTCACCCCTCGCTCAAGGACTGCTGACTGGCAAGTACAAGCCAGGAGAGCCATTGCCAGAAGGTTCCCGCGCTAGCGACCCTCGCCAGAATACCTTTATGAATAAAGGGGAATTGGATCGAAACCAGTTAGTCAAGGTGCAAAAGCTGATTCCGCTTGCCCAGCAAGAAGGCTTGAGCCTGACCCAACTCGCGCTTGCCTGGTGTCTGCGAAACCCGGAGTTAAGCAGCGTGATTATCGGGGCAAGCAAGCCTTCTCAGGTGGAAGAAAATGCTGGGGCGTCCGGCAAGAAACTCTCTGCTGAAACCTTACAGGCGATTGAAGAGGTTCTAACCATGGAACCGAGCGAGAAGAATAGGAAGGAATTAGCTGCTGTAGGCAGCTAGATTTCTAGTGATGCCAAAACAATTTTGTTTGAATCTCAACCTGGAGATGGGGTATTTCTCACAATAAACTTTTTTAGCCTAGAGGTGTGTGTTCCCCTAACCACTCCTCTAAGAAATTTGGAATCGGTTAATTGGGGTAGAGAATCCCGAACGCTTAGACCAAAGCAACCAGTGATAGCCTGAGATTTCATATCAGCGGTAGGGGCACGACATCTCGTACCCCTACATGCGTTTAAGAATTAGCCAGGGCGTTATGCGCTTTCAGAATCAATACGCAGCTTGGTGCGTGTGTAATTTTGCTCTCCATCACCATTTGTACGGCGGCATCGAGCGAAATACGAACTGGTTCAATAGTTTCCGTGCCTTCTTGATGAGCTTCCCTAAACATTAATTGCCTTGCCAAAAATAGATGTACGGGACAGTGAATAATCGACGTATCTATATCGAAAACTCCTAACTCGCTCCATTCCTTAGCTTTGATGCCAAGTTCTTCGTGAATTTCCCGTTGTGCTGCCTCAAAGGGAGGTTCATTTTCCTCCAGCGCACCGCTTACAACTTCTAGACTCTCTTTTCCAAGAGCGTAGCGAAATTGCTTGACTAGATAGACTGTGCGATCGCTATCTATCGGCAGAATAGCAACACCCGGTTTCATAACTACAGTGGAATACGTACTGGGTTGTCCATCCGGTCGCACAACTTGGTCTTGACGAACATTGATAAACGAATCCTGGTACTTATGAGTCCTTTCTTTTATAATCCAAGGTCCATGTTTTTGTGCCATGAGGACTCCATTGCGATAAAAATGAGATTTCGATTAACAGTAAATAGTTATCTAATGAGCAGTAGCTAACCTATCGCTCAGGCTGCCCCTTTATGTTTAGTGGTAACGAATTACTTATCCACCTATCTCAAGAGAGAAAGGTAGTACTGCATAAGACAATAAAATTAGCATCCTATCGTGTTGATTGGAGCATTAAATATTTATGAAAATTAAAAACAGATATCTGGCTTCAAATCGTAGGGTGGGCACGGCCGACTAGAACTTGAAGAGCTGATTTTATTGTTACTCGGCAGTGCCCACCCCACATACTAAGGCGGAGAGTGTCAAGTCATTCACTGCTAATCCAGCGAAAAAGCCCCTAGCTAAATTCCGATAAGCTACGATGAAAGGCAGACGTTAGTCAGAGGTGTGTGCGGCTCCTTCCCAACTACTAAAGTGTAGGTTTTCCGCCGCCCCCAGGTTTTTAAACGTATGACACCCCCCGATGATTTAACTCACTCGTATAAAAGACGCCAAGTCTTGCGCTTAGCGGGACTTGCGGTTGGTGCAGCCGTCCTGCCAAGCGCTTGCCATAGTGCTGGCACATCCTCTGAAGAGGCAGATGCTACTATCGTGCAATTTGCAACGCCGAACTCTGAACCTCGTTCGATCGCGCAAGCTAAACCGCAGAGTGTCAGTAAGGTGGTATTGGTGCGTAGCGAATCCCGCATAGCAGGTACCCGAAAAGCGATCGACTTGCTCCAGCCGGAAGGGATTCAGGGTCAGACGGTATTTCTCAAGCCCAACTATAATACTGGCGATCCAGCCCCTGCGGCTACGGATACTAACTTGCTCAGGACATTAGTGCAGGAATTGCAGAATGCCGGTGCCGGACAGATTACAATTGGCGATCGCTCGGGCATGGCCGATACGCGTCAAACCATGCAGAAAAAGGGCGTGTTTCAGTTGGCTCAACGCTTGGGATTGAAAACCATTGTCTTTGATGAAATGAGTGCCAGCGACTGGCAATATTTCCCAGCCCAAGGAACACACTGGAAGAAAGGATTTGCTGTTGCCCGTCCCGTCCTCAATGCTGGGGCAGTTGTCAACACCTGTTGCCTCAAGACGCATCGCTTTGGCGGTCACTTTACACTATCCCTGAAAAATGCGGTAGGGATGGTGGCTAAGTATGTCCCTGGCAATCCTTACAATTACATGAGAGAACTGCACGCCTCTCCCGATCAGCGGTTAATGATTGCCGAGATTAATCAGGCTTACCAACCAGCACTAATATTGCTCGATGGCGTTGAGGCGCTAGTAGATGGAGGACCAGAAGCCGGTAAGCTGGTTAAGTCCGGTGTGATTTTAGCCGGGACTGACCGAGTTGCCGTAGACGTTGTGGCGATCGGGATTCTACGCTTTTTAGGTACAACAGCCGCTGTCTCTACCGGTTCGATTTGGGACTTAGATCAAATTAAAAGAGCAGTGCAGTTAGGACTGGGTGCTAGCAGTCCAGAACAAATTGAGTTGGTGGCAGCCGACGGTGCATCTCGAAAAATGGCAGACCAAATCCGGAAGTTAATCGTTGCCTGATGAGATTGTTGTCCTCACGGTGACTTGAAGCGGGAAGACCCAGTAGATGCCGAGCCATGAGTGTTAATTTATATACCGAGTTGGATGTGTTGTCTAGGAGTTGTGAGTTACTTGTTGAAGATGCACACAATGAGAGCTTCAGCTGGAACATTCTCCAGATGAAAACCGTTCACTATAGATCGATGAGACTGTCAGGGCAGCTTTTGAGTAAGTTATCCTAGGCGAATTCCAACGATGAGCCACTTATCTCAACAGACTAACTCCTCAACTCCCCTAGGCGGACGCTACAAAATCATTGGCGAACTGGGATCGGGTGGGTTTGGTCAAACATTTCTGGCCCAAGATTTACACTTACCGGGACATCCTGAATGTGCAGTTAAACAGCTCAAACCTCAGGCTAATGATGATACAACCCTGGAAATGGCGAGACGGCTGTTTGAGACAGAAGCTCAAGTCCTCTACGTACTGGGCAACCACGACCAAATCCCGCGACTGTTGGCACATTTTGAGGACACGGAGGAGTTTTATCTCGCTCAGGAATACGTTGAGGGAGAACCGCTAACTCAGGAGTTAGTCGTCGGACAGCCTTGGTTGGAGTCTCAGGTCATTTCCCTACTCCAAGATGTTCTACAGGTGCTGGCTTTTGTCCATCAGCAAAATGTCATCCATCGCGACTTGAAGCCTCCTAACTTGCTGCGCCGTCGCTCCGATGGCAGAATTGTCCTGATTGATTTTGGTGCCGTCAAGCAGGTCAGTGCTCATCTCGATCCGGAAACCGGCGAGACGAATATGACAATTTCCATTGGCACCAAGGGTTATATGCCTAACGAACAGTTGGCTGGAAATCCCCGCTTTAGCAGCGATGTCTATGCCGTTGGTCGGCTCGGTATCCAAGCCTTAACTGGAGTTCACCCAACACGCCTGAGTGAAGACCCTCAAACCGGTGAGATCGAGTGGCGAAAACATGCCCCGCACGTCAGTTCAGAACTCGCTGATATTCTAGACAAGATGGTGCGGTATGACTTTCGCGATCGCTACCCGACGGCAGTTGAAGCCTTAGAAGCACTCTCATGCTTACCAGAGAGGTGGCTGAAGTCTCTACCCCTATCCGATGCTGTAGGCTCAACGCCTGAGCAGGAACTGTCCTCCCCAACAGCGACCAAAGACTTAGAACCATCGACAGAGTTCGACGAGGAGCAAGCACCCACAGATATTTGGGTCAAAGAAGCAGAAATCCTAGAAGAAACTTCAATGCCAGTGGGTAGCCATGACACCACCGCATTGTTGTCTCAACAGCACGGCTTACCAGAGCAGGAAAGCTTAGTTCAACCGATTACGACGCGAGGAATACTCAAACAATGGTTGGTTAAATTCTGGCCGGCTCTGGCTATCTTAGCCACTATCGGTATCACAGTGGGAGTCATGGAAAGCTTACAATCCTGGAAAAACTCTCGTCAGCCGATCCGTGGCGCTGTATCTAACGTCAGTCCTACTGCAACCCCAATCGTCAAAGCTACTCCAACTCCCAAACCGAAGCCCACAGAACTCCTCAGTCAAGCCGAGCAGCAACGAACAGCAGGACAATACGAGCAAGCACTTTTGCTCTTCGACCAAGCAATTGATGGCAAACCCAGTCTCAATCAGTCAGATATGGCAAAAGCCTATTGGGGTCGCTGCTACAGCTTGAACAAACTCAAACAACCGGCCAAAGCGATCGTAGCCTGCAATGATGCTTTAGACCTCAAGCCTGACTATGCGGAAGCCTTTTGGAGTAAAGGCCAAGCTCTCGATCAGCAAAAGGAAGATTTGGACGCCCTTCAACTCTACGAAAAAGCAACTAAACTCAAACCGGATTTTACCGAAGGCTGGCTAAGCTACGGGATCAGCCTTGAGGGGTTTGGTCGCTCCGAAGAGGCGATTCGCGCCTTGAATAAAGCGATCGCTCTCAAGCGAAATATTGCAGATGCTTGGAGTACGAAAGGCGAAGCACTGTGGAATCTCGGACGCTACAATGAAGCGATCGAAGCGTTGGACAAAGCTCTGGAAATTCAGCCAAATCACGCTCAAGCTCTTAAACTGCGGCAGAAGGTTCAGAGAGACATCGATAAAGAACGAGAGGAGTGAGCCTTCGGCAACTGAACCAGCGCTCTAGAGTCGCTTATTTCCCAAGAAGGTGCTACTCTAAGCGATCGCCCTTGGGCAAACTAAGCCCGTTGATTCATACGTTCCGAAGGAGTTCTCTATGGGTGCCAAAATTCCCGTTACTGTTGTTACTGGCTTCCTCGGTAGCGGCAAAACCACCTTGCTGCGCCACTTACTGCAAAACAATCAAGGACGCCGCATCGCCGTGGTGGTGAATGAATTTGGCGAAGTTGGGATTGATGGAGAACTTTTGCGATCGTGCCAAGTTTGCGACGATGAGGAAGACGCTGCCAACACCATTGTGGAACTAACCAATGGTTGTCTGTGTTGCACCGTCCAGGAAGAATTTCTCCCCACAATGCAGGAACTGCTCAAGCGTCGCGAACAAATTGATTCGATTCTGATTGAAACCTCTGGGTTAGCACTCCCCAAACCCCTCGTTCAAGCCTTCCGTTGGCCGGAGATTCGCACGGGTGCTACCGTAGATGGTGTTGTGACGGTGGTGGACTGCGAAGCGGTAGCGGCTGGGACGTTGGTTGGAGATATCGATGCTTTAGCCGCACAGCGCGAAGCTGACCCGAATTTAGAACATGAAACGCCGATTGAAGAACTGTTTGAAGACCAATTGGCTTGTGCGGATTTGGTGCTGCTGACGAAGGTGGATTTAGTCGATGCCGAGACGCAAACCAAGGTTCAAGACTGGTTGCGACAGCAGTTACCACCAGGCGTAAAAGTGGTGCCGTGCCGTGGGGGTGAGATTAATCCCGAACTCTTGTTAGGTTTCAATGCGGCGGTGGAAGATAACTTAGAGGCTCGTCCCAGCCACCACGACACCGAGGAAGACCACGAACACGATGATGATATTAACTCGGTTCATGTCATTTTAGACCAAGCCTTTGAACCGAAAGCGATTACCGCACGGTTGAAACAGTTAGTCAAAGACCAAGAGATTTACCGGATTAAAGGCTTTGTCGCTGTTCCCAATAAACCAATGCGGATGGTGGTGCAAGGAGTTGGCGATCGCATTGAGAATTTCTTCGATCGCCCCTGGCAAGCTACAGAACCGCGCCAGACTCGTTTGGTGCTAATTGGTCGTGCGCTCGATCGGGCAAAAATTGAAGAAGATTTGCGTGTGGGTTGAAAAGGTGAAGGAATCTCTTCACGGTAGGGTTCTTGCATGCCAATTGGTGTCAATTTAAGGCTCAAATGCTCTCGGCAAAAGCTTGGCTTCCTGCACCGATCCCCCTAAATCCCCCTTAAAAAGGGGGACTTTGAGCGATTCAATTCCCCCCTTTTTAAGGGGGGCTAGGGGGGATCGAAGGTTTGATACTTGCTTCAAAGTCTGCTGAAGTAAGGTTTGGCGTTAAATTGACACCTATGTTGCATGCCTTACCCCTACAAATAAGGTGTGTTCAACTCATTTGAGAACTACTAGATGTAGAGATAGGTAATCTTGGGACGAGAAGGGAATCGTTAATTTTCGTCAGGCACATCGAAGACTACTTCAAATTTCGCCGCAGGGATGAATCGATTTAAGAAGCGAAGATGATCGTGGGCATCCTGTCGATTGTGAAAACGGGCTACCGTGCAGCGACGAGCATCGGGGAGTAGTCGGACAATTGCCCAAGGACGGCTGTACTCTTCTGGCTCTAATTTTGTCACCTCTCCTCGAAGCTGGGTAAGGGCTTGCTGGAGGATGGCGTACAGTTCTGTTTTCTCTAGGTTGGACTCGTAGGGGAGCAAGCTCCATTCGCTGACTGGTGCGGGAAGCCAAGTCAAGACGTAGGAATCGGAGCGATCTTCTTTTTGCAACCTCCAAGACAGGCGACGTGCTTCTTTGCGGCACTGGTAGCCCTGTTGTCTGACGATCGAGCAGAGGCGTTCTCCTTCATTGTGGAGTCGCAACCAGTCGCTATGTTTCATAATGAATGTGTCTCCTTTGGATAAGGGAGCCAGAGCCAGCGCGGAAACTTGGTAGGTCGAGGCGCTGGCTTCTGACTTGCAATCTATATTAGCATATTAGTAAGCAATAATAAGCATAAATAAGCAATAAAAAGACAAAATGGGCAAAACGGTTACTCAATCGGTGACACAATGGGGAAAACCTCCAGAGATTTGCAGTGCATGAGTAGCAGCGAGCGTATTTCAGTTGTTTTGCCAGAACAAACGAAAAAAGATTTGGATAAATTGTGTGAAGCTGAACGGCGATCGATCTCAAATTTTGTCTATTTGTTGATACAAGATGCGATCGATAAAGCGAAGGCAGAAGGGAAGATTAAATAGAGGTAAGCGCTAGGTGAAGAGAGCGCTGTTTCTGGAATGATTGAAAAGAGCGATCGCGTTACCCAAAGGTGATGGGATGTAACGAGCGATCGCTTTCTATTAGCCGACAGGTATTACGGGCGTATTTGGCTAGGGTTAAGAAGGGAAGTAGCGACTCAACCACTCCATAGGTGTCAAAATTGGAATGCTTTCAACCTCACTCAACGTTAGCAAGTCCCGATCTCCGGTTACGATCGCATCAGCATTAGCTGCTAGCGCTGTTGCCAAAATGATTAAATCGTCGGGATCGCGCAGTTGAGGAACATTCACAGTTTGCAGTGAGCATAGCTCTACCAAATCTATAACAACTGCCAACAAATCATCGACAGTCACTTGTAAAGCTTGTAGTCTAGGTTGAAGTTTCGGGCGGCTAAGCACGTCTCTCAACTCTGCCAACAGTGGTTCAGAGGCAAACACTTGGATTTGTTGGTTGGCAGCTAAGTCTAAAATCTGAGTGGGAGTACCTCGCCACAGTATGTTGATTGAAGTGCTGGGTTGACTCATAGTGCATGGTTTTCAGCAGATAGCCCTATTGTAGCGAGGATGCGATCGCTCAGG
>DATNPC010000388.1:0-4154 GCA_036703375.1 Allocoleopsis sp. | reverse complement strand
CAGGCTCGTTCGAGCTTTATAGCCGTAAAAGCCTTGCTCTGACAGCATTCTACATTTAATTGATGACACGCCCTAGCATCAACGAGAAAGTCGGTTCTTATCTCTTAAACATCCTTATATATGTCAACTAGCGATCGAGACCAATCCTCTTTTGGCTCCTCCACCAGCAATATGACCCGGTCGTTCAGCAGTCCGCGATCGCTGTTTGGGATTGTGATGACAATCCTAGCTGGTGCCTGCTTAGTGATTGCTCTCATTCCGTTGTTCGCGGTTCTGATTTATGTCATTGTCCAGGGAGCCAGCCGTCTTAACTTAGATTTATTTACCAAGCTGCCTCCTCCACCGGGATTGAAGGGAGGTGGTGTTGGTAATGCAATTATTGGTACTCTGATTACAGTAGGAATTGGTACTCTGATCAGTTTGCCATTTGGTGTTTTTGCTGCCGTTTATCTATCCGAGTTCAGCAGTGGTAAGATTTCCCGCTGGATTCGCTTTGCGACCAACGTTCTCGCTGGTGTGCCTTCCATTATTGCTGGAGTATTCGCCTACGGGACAGTGGTATTAGTAACAGGAGGCTTTTCGGCAGTTGCTGGAGGAGTGGCGTTGGCGATTCTGATGTTGCCGACGATCGTGCGAACAACAGACGAAGCGTTGCAGATCGTTCCCCAAGAAGTGAGGTGGGCTTCTGTCGGTGTGGGAGCATCCAATTACCAAACCGTGTTAAGGGTCGTTCTACCCGCCGCTACCTCTGCCATTATTACAGGTGTAGTTTTAGCGATCGCTCGTGCAGCAGGAGAAACAGCTCCATTAATTTTTACAGCACTCAATTCACCGTTTTGGTCACACGGGATCTGGAGTCCCACCCCATCCCTTTCTGTCCTAATCTACAACTTTGCCTCAGTACCCTATAAACCTCTCCAAGAGCTAGCTTGGGCATCTTCTTTAATCCTTGTGTTCTTGATTCTCATGACCAGTGTGCTTGCGCGTTGGGCAACTCGCAAGAGCGTTTATTGAGCCAACGTTGAGCTATGCAGAGGGGAGTGCCAGACACGAAGGTCGATCGCTCAAGCGTGCTATCTAATGATGAGACATACATAAGTTGTAGGTAACAACCAGAAAGACTAGTCCATTGTCATTGGGATATCAACTAACAGCCAGGTAAAATTTTATGTCCTATAACCAGCAAACTGCAAAGCGCGATCGCTATGCTGCCGAGAAAACTGAAACTGTTCTGAGAACAGAGGGTTTGGATATTTATTACGGTAAGTTTTTAGCGGTTCAGGGCGTTTCTATAGAAATTCCGAAAAACCGCATCACGGCTTTCATTGGTCCTTCTGGTTGTGGAAAAAGTACGCTATTACGCTGCTTTAACCGCCTTAACGATTTAATTAATGGATTTCATATCGAGGGTAAAGTTTATTACCATAACCAAGACCTCTACGAGCCAAGCATCGATCCCGTAGAGGTACGGCGACGGATTGGTATGGTTTTCCAAAAGGCCAATCCCTTCCCCAAGTCTATTTATGACAATATCGCTTATGGGGCGAGGGTCAATGGCTACAAAGGCAATCTAGATGAGTTAGTCGAGCGTTCTTTACGGCAAGCGGCTCTCTGGGATGAAGTCAAAGATAAACTCAAGCAAAACGGATTAGCGCTATCGGGCGGACAGCAGCAACGGTTGTGTATTGCTCGCGCGATCGCAATTAATCCGGATGTCGTGCTGATGGATGAACCTTGCTCCGCCCTCGATCCCATTTCGACGCTCAAGGTCGAAGAATTAATGCATCAGCTCAAAGAGGATTACACGATCGTAATCGTAACTCACAATATGCAGCAAGCTACGCGGGTCGCGGATATGACCGCCTTTTTTAACGCTAAGGCAACTGAAAAAGGTGGCAAACAGGGCTACTTAGTGGAATACGATCGCACCGAAAATATCTTCCAGAACCCACAGGAGGAAGCCACCAGAGACTACGTCAGCGGACGATTTGGTTGAGGCACTCTACCCGATTAATGGTGCTGCCAGAGCACCTCAAAAAAATTACGGAAGTGGTAGGAAGGGAAGAGAGCAGGTTCTTAATGAGAAACTGGCTCTCTTCGATCTATAAGCCCTTCTAGAAGGCACTACTCTAAGCCACAGAATCTCGCACTTTCTGAACGTCTGATTTTTTAACAACTTTGACACTGCTACCCGATGGTGTGGTGGCAGGAGCGGGTACACCTTGAGCGAGAAGCTTATTGTAAAGAGAACCTAGTCTTAAGGCAACGCTCTCCCAACTCATGGCGATTTCCACACGTTGCCGACCGAGTTCGCCCAATTGAGCGGCCCAAACTGGATCGCTAAAGATGCGATCGATCGCGCCAGCAAAGGCGGCATCGTCTTGCGGGGGGACAAGTAACCCGGTGATTTCTGGGATAACGGTAAACTGCAAGCCCCCAACTCGGCTAGCCACCACAGGGGTGCGACAGGCCATTGACTCAATGGCCACTAATCCAAAGGGTTCGTAGTGACTGGGAACGACACAGACATTCGCGGCGGCATAGTAAACGGGTAATTCCTGTTCGCTCAATCGTCCTGGGAAGGTTGTAATCGCCTCTAAACCTAACTCCTGGACAATACCCTGAATGCGATCGCGTTCGATGCCATCACTTTCACCCGGACGAGAACCGCCACCAATAATCAGTCGCACATCGGCATAACCCAGCCAACTCGATTGCGCGATCGCTTTGACCAACGTTTCAATGCCCTTGCGGCGATCGAAGCGACCGACATATAGCACCACTTTAGCCTCTGGAGGAATCCCGAGCTGCTGCCGTGCCGTAGTGCGATCGATCGCACCCAAGCGATCGATATCTGTCCCACAAGGAACCATTTCAATCGTTCCTTTGGTCGAGACGTACTTCCGCATATGTTCCTCTTCTTGAGGACTCGTCGCTACAATGCAATCTGCCGTCTCCAAGCAAGCTTTTTCTACAGCCAACCGGGTCGAGGCGATTGGTGGTAAGTCACTGATTGTACGATACTTAACCGCCCCCAACGAGTGGTATGTATGCACTTGCTTGGTTCCTTGGCGCTTTTTCAGTTCCATCCCTACCCAAGAGGACAACCAGTAATTGGTATGAATCAGGGAGTATTGCAACCCTGATTGTTGCTGGAATAGCTGGAATTGCTCGACAAATTCTGGTAAATACTCAAATACATGGTCTCGACCAATAAACTTAGGCGGTCCTGCTGTTAACCGAATGGTTCGGCAATTGGGCGCATGTTCAACAATAGTTACCTGCTCGGGACTGATACGGCGAGCGAACATATCCACAATCCATCCGGATTTCGCTAGTGCCAATCCAACTTGATGCACATATACGTTTTGCCCTCCGGCTTCTTCTTGACCGATTTCCGCAGCTGGATCGCCACTAACGGAAATCAGGGCAACACGATTATTTTCATTCACGAACATGGTAGATTTTCACCTCATGACTAGCTTTCCCACCTCTGTACTCATGAGCTGAAATAAAATTTCCAGTTCCTCAGAGTCAAGGGCAGGTGCAATGGAGCGGATACGTACCAGCCAAGGACACTGACAAGAACACACATTAATAAATTAATGCTGGGTGTTCAGTTCAGTCTCCTCTCAATGCTGACGAAGTTAGCTGACGGGCTAGGACTGAGAGATGTCCCCTTCGATCGATTTCTTCAACTTGCCAAGAAATCAACTCAAAGATTAGCCCCAGGAAATGGTTCCTCCGTTCCAGTTTTTGCTTCCGCGTGGATAGTTTTTCCAGCAAAAAACTGGATTAAGCTGACTTAAAACTAAAACCTTAGATCGTTATTATATTGTGGATCTCTTAGTTAATCAATAGTGCAAAGAGTATCTTTTTATAAATTTTTTATAAGTATAGATACAAATAAAGTAATACGCCCCTTTTACCTGTCTTGGTAAGAGGAAGACAGGGCTGCACTAGGGCATTCTCTTGTATTTCTTAGATACACCTAAGCGGTAAGCAAAGATAAATGTGACGGTGAAGATTGTTCGTGGGTAATGAATTAACCAGCAAAATCATCTATTTCGATCGTCATTACGTTCTATATGTTATTCAGTAATTTAAATTGGGATTAATCAATTAACCGAAATAATTATTGAACTAAAACAAAC
>DATNPC010000387.1:0-5139 GCA_036703375.1 Allocoleopsis sp. | reverse complement strand
TTGCCTGGTGTCGTGTATCAATACAAGCAACCACCGGGACCAGATTATCGCCTTGGTGCGTTTACCTACGTCAGTGATGGATGCCAAGATTTGTACGGGCTGACCCCGCAGCAAATTGTTGAGGATATAGGAAAAGCCCATGCCCAAATTCATCCAGATGATTTGGAGGAGTTTAAGAATTCGATTAATTTGCAACCCGTTTCAGGCGAGTGTTGGAAACATGAGTGGCGTCTAATTACCCCTTTTGGTCTGAAGTGGGTGGTTGCCACCAGTCGGGCTTCGGTTTGCGAAGATGGTTCCTGTCTTTGGGACGGGGTTATTCTCGACATCACAGACCGCAAACTGCTTGAAGCACAACAGGAGCAGATGCTGGTGTTGGAGCGTCAGGCTCGCGAATCTGCCGAACAAGCTAGCCGCATTAAGGATGAGTTTTTAGCCATTCTCTCTCACGAGCTTCGCACTCCTTTGACTCCGATTATTGGGTGGGTGCGGTTGATGAGGGCTAGGGAACTTGATGAGGAGGAGAGCATTTATGCCCTCGATATCATCGAGCGCAACGTTACTTTGCAGATCAAGATGATTGAAGATCTTCTGGATGTGTCCAGAATTTTGCAGGGTAAGCTCAGCCTCAATATTTCTCCTTTTACTCTCGATACCGTTATCAATGCGGCTGTTGACACAGTTTCCTTGGCGGCTCGAGCAAAATCTATTCATATTGAAACTGCTCTTCTGTTTCCGGGTCAAGTTTTGGGAGATTCGGGTCGATTGCAGCAAGTTGTGTGGAATCTGCTGGCTAATTCCATTAAATTTACTCCTAGGAATGGGCATATTTCGGTGCGTTTAGAGTCTGTTGGAGATTTTGCTCAAATTCGGGTTATTGATACGGGTCAAGGCATTAGTTCAGATTTTCTGCCCTATGTTTTTGACCGCTTTCGTCAGGAGAATAGCAGTTCCACTAGGAAGTTTGGTGGCTTGGGTTTAGGACTTGCTATTGTTCAGCACTTGGTCGAGTTGCATGGTGGGGAAGTTTCGGCTTACAGTGCAGGTCAAAACATGGGAGCTACCTTTACCGTGCGACTTCCTGTATTTTTTGACTCGACTGTTGGCTCTTCGCCCAAATCTCTTTCCCAAAGTTCTCAAAAGCTTGAGGGTTTGGACATTCTCGTTGTTGATGATGATAAGGATACTCTCTCATTTCTTACCTTTACATTGGAGCGGTACGGGGCTAATGTTACAGCCGCCTCTTCAGCGGCGGAAGCCTTGCACTTGTTGTCTCAATTTCGTCCTAATGTTTTGCTTTCTGATATCTCTATGCCTGATATGGACGGCATAGAGATGTTACGGAACGCTCAAGCACGAGCTGATTATCCAATTTATGCGATCGCATTAACGGCTCATGCTCGTGCTGATGACGAAGCTAGGGTTCTTGGTTCTGGGTTTAAGAAGTATTTGTCCAAACCTATCCATCCTAACGTTCTGGTTCAATCGATTGCTTCTTCGTTCAATCTTTCCTCTGTTTAATATACGATTTTTGAAATTTCAGTTCTGCCATGAATAGTATTCTCATTATTGAAGATGATGTCACTATTTCTGATCTTCTTGTTTTTATTTTGAGTAACGAAGGTTACGCTTGTCGTGTTGCTTATGATGCTCCTACTGGATTAGAAGCCTTTGAACAGCTTTATCCAGATTTGGTGATTCTGGATTTAATGCTTCCCGGAATGAATGGCTTGGAAGTTTGTTCTCGGATTCGCAGTTCTGGTAGTGATAAGAACCCACTAATTCTTTGTCTGACTGCTAAACGAAGTATCACGGATAGGATTGTCGGACTTTCTACCGGCGCTGATGTTTATATGTCTAAACCGTTTGACCCGGATGAACTTGTAGCTCAGGTTCGCGCTTTGTTCCGCCGTCCGACGCGCCTTCAGAATCCAGATATATCATTTTCGACAGCTCATTTTGACTTCAGTTTGACCCATCGAAAGATTTATCTGCGGAAAACTCCATACCATTTCCAAGAGGTAGCCGATCAATTTCCCCCTGCTGAATACTCTCTTTTTGTTTTTTTGGCTCGGAATAGTGGGTTTTCTAAGAGCCGGGAACAAATTTTGGAGGCGGTTTGGGAGGATAATGAAGATGTTAATGACCGCAGCGTTGATTCTTTGGTTTCCAGGTTGCGGAAGCGTCTGAAAGCTATTTTCCCAGAACATAGAGAGAACTTCATCCATACTGTGAATGGAGTTGGTTATGTTTTCAAGGATGAGAAACCGAATTACTCTCTTTCTCAAAATTTTGGTGACGACTTTAATCTTAGCCTTAGTCGTTTGCCAGAACAGGATGTTAAAAGTATGAGGCGGGTTCTCCTAGATGAAAGTTCTACCCAATATCAGCTTATCCAGAAGTTGCGTATAGGTGAACCTTAATAGTGGGGTTACTGCCTGGGGAAGACTGGATTGCTTTGTGCGGGTGGGTGAAGTACTTTACGAGTAACTTCTTCTCCACCCATGTTGGCACGACGCTTGATTTCGTCCTCAAAGTTATAACTAAATACTGTTACAAAGATGGGTTGAACTTCTGGCTTTATCTTTATTTCCCAGCCACAGTTGGCTGCTTCAACTTCCCAACCTAAGCGCTTGCATTCTTCTTGGATAAAAAATGCATCGCCTAGATAGTAGCTGATGGCGTGATGATTATCTATTGCTTCTCTTTTCAGGTATTCTAGATGGTCTGAATTGATTGGGAGCTTGAGTGTTACTGTCATTGATGATCTCTTGTAAGAGAGCCTGCTAAAAAATCCCCCGATGCCAATACAACCGGAGGATATGTTGAATGAAGATGAATGAGGTGTAATGCTTCAGAGCTAAAACAAAAGTTAAGGCATCAAAAAGTTGAATTAAGGTGGTTCATCAATTCCTATAATTTGGCTGATTAATGCCTGAATCTCTTGAGTTAGTTGATTCTCCGGTGCCACAAGAGGTTCGCATTTGTCCTTTTCCTCAACAGGACTGATTCGACCTTTTTCCAGCAGCTTTCTTCATTACCCCAATAGAGAGCAGCTGGCTGTACGTTGGTTTGGTTGATGCTTTTGACGATTCGCTCGACTCTTTCTGAGTCAATGCCCAGTGCTGCCCCTGCATGGTGGGCGAGTTCTTCTGGAGTGCCTTGTACAGTTACTCCGTTGACTGCTGCCCAGTTAACCCAGCCGAACCACTCGTTCAGGGCAGTGGCAAGAGAGTGGGAGCGATCGCCTTTTGGGTTGGCTCCATTTAAAATCTTGTAGCTGGTATCGTGTCCCAGCATTTCTAATGGGATAGATTCTGGCACGGATGCAACAAGAGGGCGTGGTGCGGGTACAGTAGTTAGAGTGGGGGCAGTGCTTTGGGTTTTGACTGGGAAAATGCCGATGGACTCCAACGACTCCACCTCGATTGGTGTGGCTCTAGCAAGCGAACGATAGGGATTTCCGCTTGATCCAATTGTTGGTGCGAGGACTGTGAAGCGTCCGGTTCCGAGGGCTTCGCCAACGTGAAAGCCGCCAGGGGTTAAGCAGAAGTTGGTGAACTTGGGCTTTTTCCTCACTCTTACCCCCAGCCGATAGCCGCCGGAGTGGGTTTGTTCGATCCAGCTTGTGGCTAATTCTGGATGGGCTTCGAGTAATCGGAAGAAGGTACAATCGCATTCTTTTTGGGAGACGAACTGCTTAACGTCGAAGTCTAGCCAAATGGTGTCGTTCCATCCCCCCAACGTGCCGACTCCATTGAGAGGATTGGTGAACCAGGTTTGGATTTCGCGCTCAGTAGGCAATCGTTTCTGGTATTTTTGGTGATTGACGAGGTGCGGTGTGCCGTTAGCGTCTAAATAGCTGGGGTTTTTTCCGGCGAACAGGGGTTTGGGCGTTACCCTGTCTTTCTCGTATTCAATCTCTCCTTTTTTGTTGCGCTTGGGATACTGGTGAGGATTCTGGTAGGGGGCGACGGGTAGAGGCGGGTAATTGTGGGATAATAGCCACTTGATGACGCGCGATCGCTCTTGCAGGTACTCATTCATTGTCGGCTGTTGGGTTTTTTTGCCTGATGAAATTTCTCGACGATTGAGATTGCCTCTTGGTAACAGTCGTTCCAGAGACGATAGGGGAATGCGATTTTCTGTAAGCCGCAGCTCTTTGTCGCCACCCAAAGTGAGATTTTCTCGATCTGTTTTTCTGGCGTTTGGAGGTCGAGTGCCAGTTTGTAGAGGCATCCTTGCAAGAGGGCGCGACGGAAGATGGGCGTTGTCCATTCCCATCCCGGTTCGGTAGGTGTGGGGACTTTTTTGATGGAGCGTTTCCAGAGGGGCCAGGTGTCTTGACTGCCACCTCGATGGAGTTGGTAGCCTTCAAAGGTTTTGAAATCGAGAAGCCATCGGGAACCTGACTCTAGCTCTAGAACGGCATCTGGAGTTCCGGCGTAGCCGAGTTCTTTATTGACTACGGGTTCTTCTAGGGCGATAACGTTGTGAGGGGGTAGCGTGGCTAGACCTTCGAGCAGGCTTTCCCAATAGGTTCTAATGCAAGGGAGTACTGTGGGGTGAAGGTTTCCTTCTAGATAAGTTTGTGCGCTCTTGTGCAGGAGCTTTCCTTCATGGCTTCGAGCCTGCCGTCGCCGTTCCCATGCACCGACTCCATGTATGGCATCGTACTCAAGCGCTTTTTTCTCCCAATCGGTGGGGAATGCTGCGTCTAGAATTTCGGTGACGCTGGGGTACCTTACCCCTTCTATTTCGTAGTTTCGCATATATTAGACTGACTCTAAGACAGGTTGAGTGCCGGGGAATTGCGTCCCCGACAATGTGAGGTGTTAGGCGCTGCGGCTGGTGGTTGCGCTTTTGGGTAGTGCGGGTTGGTTTGAGGTTTCTCCGTTAAGCGCCTGCAAAGCTTTTTCGTGAGCCTTTTCTACTACCTCGTCGTAGAGTAAGTCTGCATAGTCCCGCCCGATTTTCTGAGCGACTTCTACGATGTCCTGCTCTAGGGCGTGTCATCAATTGAGCCAGATAACGACAGCAGCAAGATAAATTGCCCCTAAAAAATTCTTTGCCCGTTTATCGTAGCGTGTCGCAATCGCCCGATATTGCTTGAGTTTGGCAAAGAAGTTCTCAATCAGA
>DATNPC010000386.1:0-4289 GCA_036703375.1 Allocoleopsis sp. | reverse complement strand
TATGAAGATGTGAATGCAGGGCGGGTGAGAATATTGCTCGGCTCTACCCACAAAGCAGGGACGGGGGTCAATGTTCAGAAGCGATGTGTTGCCCTGCACAATCTCGATATCTCGTGGACTCCAGCCAGTATGGGGCAGCGGATTGGTCGCGCTCATCGGCAGGGGAACTTGTGGCCGGAGGTTTGGGTGTTTGACTACGGCACGGCGGGAGTGGGGAACCAACCTGGGTTTGATGCTTATAAGGCGCAGTTAGTACGCACCAAATCTGAGATGGCTTACCAGATTATGAGTGGCAATGTGCGAGAGCGTCAGTGTCAGGACATTGGTGAAGATGCAAGTCACTACTTGATGGCAGCAGCCGTTCTTTCCGGCAATGGTGCAGCCTTGAACCATGCCAAGATTCAGGCGTCAATTCGTAAGCTGGAGGCTGACTTATCGAGCCAAGCGACGAAGCTGGGTAACGACCTCTATGCCCTGAAAAAGCTCGACTCTGACCGGGCAGAACTCGAATCTAAACGAGAAGCAGCATCCCTCGACTTAGCGACTGTCTCTGCACATGGCGCTCTTAAAGGAGAATCCTTCCGGTGCATAGTGGAAGGCATTGAGTACGATAGCGTCAACGAAGCTGGAGAGGCGTTGATGCAGGCGATTTACCGAATCATTCAGTCCGACCGACGAGGCTTCGATATCGAGATTGGCACAATCGCTTCGCTCTCTATCTGCGTTACCTACACCGGAGGCAACTGGGTACAGTATGTGAGATTAAGAGGGTCGCAGTACCAAGCGGGTTCGTTCTCTCACAACCTGTTCTACAGTTTGGGGCACTGGAATACAGGCAGAGGATTAGTGTATGCAATGCGGGACACCCTCAATGATATCAAGGGGGAAAATACTTTCACAGAGGCAGTCGCCCATCGTCTAGCCATTAAGCTGGAGCAGTTCAACCGGGAGGCTGAACGTTTACCAGAGCGCGTTGAGAAACTCTCGAAGCTGGTAGAGAACCTGAAAGCGGAGTTAGAACCGCTCAAAGTGGAGGAACTGAAGCTCAGGCAAGAACTAGCCAAGGCAGAGGAGGTTGAGCCGTTACCCCATGCCTCAACACAGAGCACAAGTCGCTTAGTACCAGCTCCGATGCCTGCGCTCTATACCGGGGCTGAGTCCAGAGTGGTTGAGTACATCCGAGGTTTGGGAGAGCCAACCGCAACTGATGCTGATGGTAATCGAATTACCTGGATTGAGCAGATGGAGTCCTTGGTGCTGAAGCCAGATGTGACTCACCAGCACTCTATCGAGGAAGCAAGGGAACAGCTGGAGAGAACGTTATCGTACTCGGTGGAAGCCACCACTGACAAAGTGAGGGAACTCGATGTGCAGCTACGTGCAATGCGGCTCCTCATCGGTGCTATTGGACTGCCTGATGCGGCAACTAACCGTGTGATGGAGCGCTTGAACACTCGGCTTAAGCTGGAGTTGGGACGGCAACGCCAAGACAGTTGTGGCTACCTTTGGGAAACAGTGGACAGCCCAAAGCAGGGGCACTTCTGAAGGCAAGGGAGCAGGGGGCAGGGGGCAGGGGGCAGGGGGAGTCTCCGCTCCCGGATCCCCGGCGAAGCGGGCACCCATCTTCTTCATCCCTCCGCTCTTCCGGTTCCTGCACCCTGCTCCTGAAGCCTCTTCTAGCGCTTAAGAAGCCAAGGTGATGGGTTGTTGATTAGAGTGACTAGAATACCCTTGCATTCGATTGTAAGTTCCATAAATCTCCCTACCTGTCTCAACATCCAGGTAATTACATTTAACAGCTTTCTTTGAGCCATGTTTGGGTTTCTGCTGCCTCAGCCTCACAATCATTCAGTTTTGCTACGAAAGCCCCTTCGTAACGCCGCTTTCTCCAACCTTCAGCCATGTTTGCACAGACTCCAGCGAGATGAGCGCCGAATTTGATCAGTCAACGAATATTTTTCCTCCACAGGAAACTTCGCGTGATAGTTCAAAGATTTTCATGGCTGCGTCAAATGCCATTTGGTAAACTTCCAAATCCTCATGGCTTTTAATTGGTTCTTTTCCCATCTCCCCTGCTAAGAAGCTCCCTGCCCCTCTGCTCTCTCTTGACTTAGATACCGTTCAACTATAGACCACGGCTAACCTGGGCGTGAGGCTAGCGCCTCGCGAGAGCAATGGCAATTTCTAGCTCTTTGGCACTACATGAATATGCCTACGCTTAAAACGGCTGTCCCCCTTTTCCAAAAAGCGCTTCTGAGCCAGACAACAACGTCGGACTCTAAGGAGAAAGATAAATGACACACCAAAAGGGCTATCAACAAGCCTTGGATGATTTCGGTGTATCAGAACTGCTTAAAAAATTGAATAATTTCTCCGATTCGGGCAACGATAGCCAGTGGATGAATTTGGCTTTTGAAGAACTCGATTCAATAGCTGCAATGCTGATTGGGCAGTTAACAGCCAGTCTCAAAGTAAGTTTAATCTCCGCCTACTTGAAGGCATTTCGGTATGGGGATATTGAGGCGATTTCTGACTCACTGATGAGCCACCAACTGTTCCCCCAAGTGACTGCCTTACCAATAGATTTCAGTCCCTCTGTGTTCCAGTGCGGTGACTATCTTCGTTGGAAGCCACTGTCAGCCTCGGTTGAGCCGGACTTCGGCGTGGTCATTGGTCACTTCTATCTTCCAGCTCCTCACCGAGGTCTTCGGTGGAGCTGGAAATATTTAATTTTGCTGGATAAAGACTCGCCTAGTGCCGCCTGGGTAGCTGCTGATACGGCTTGGGAAAACGACCTTGAACCAACAGAGCAGGAGGAAGCCTTATGACCAATCCTCGTCCTTTGACGCAACGAGAGTTAGACCTAATTGCATTTTACAGCCACTGTCAGCTAGGGATGATGCCGAGGAGGTTTTATGCCAAGTGGCAGGTCAATCAAGAGTTAATCGCCGCCATCTGCTCTCGCTCAACTTCTACTGTACACAGCTGGTTCACAAGAGGTCACAGCTATCGCCGTCCGACTCCAACGGATTTACGCCATCTCGCCATAATGGACTTCCTCTTAGAGCATTTCGATGAAATTCCTACTGAACTAATCGAGAAGCTATGTTCCCCTAAAAGGGTGCAATAGGAGTCTTCTCTTCAGCCGCTCCAGCTTTCCCCACTTGCATAGATTGATGCAGATATCAACCTTAACCCAAGCTGTTTTTCAATAGCCAACCTTTATAGGGTAACTATAGACGGTCGCCAGAAAAGACGCTTTCGCAACGATTTCTCTTTGCCGGAGTGCCGATTTCACTTGGGTTGAGTTCTCATGTGACGCTTGAAACAGTAATCGTGTGAAAAACGTATCTACTTCCACTTGAACACAAGCATAGGGCAAGCGCCGTGCTCTTCCTGTATCGGAGTGCTAGCGCTCCAAGAGCGAGAGCAGGAGCTTCGCCCTTGCTCAAAACAGTTTGGCGATCGCTTTTGTGATTGCGTCCAATCAAGTACCTAAAATCTTACCAACTTATGAGACACACAGACTGGTTACGCCTGAAAACAGAAGGCGAAAACATTTGCGCCCAATTCAGGCAGCAAGGTTATCAGTGTCGCAAACAAACCCGACGCTTGTCCTGGGAGGTGCGAAAAGATAGTCACGCTTATGTGTTGACTTGGTTACCAGCCCCAGTGGGCGATTGGAGCCTGATTCCCAACGATACTAATCCAGCACGGTCTGAGCTTATGTCCGTTGTGGAAAGTGTTCTTAAAAAAAAAAGGGGGACAGGACGATGAAAACTCCAACTAATAAAGATTTTTACCGTCCTTGGGCAATTGTTCGCCTCCTGCCAAACGCTCAACGTTACACTGTCGCCAAGTTTTTTAATCGCCGTGATGCTCATGACCACCTCCGGGTCTTGAATCGCTTTATGCCAGCCGCCGAGTTTGAGGTAGTTTTTGAAACTCCAGAGAGTGAACCCGACGATGACCAGCATGAATTAAATCCAACTCTACAAGAATTTCCTAACGGCAAAAATTATCAAAGGTGACAGTTAAAGGTGTACAGAATGGGTTCAAACACCTTCTGTTGATCATAAGAGGGACTTCTACATAGAGTCCCTCTTTTTTTCTTTTTGACTATGACCTGACCTTGAAAATGGGTAGCTTTTGCTAGGGCGTGTCATCAATTGAGCCAGATAACGACAGCAGCAAGATAAATTGCCCCTAAAAAATTCTTTGCCCGTTTATCGTAGCGTGTCGCAATCGCCCGATATTGCTTGAGTTTGGCAAAGAAGTTCTCAATCAGA
>DATNPC010000385.1:0-7519 GCA_036703375.1 Allocoleopsis sp. | reverse complement strand
GTCCGTTTGCTGTGCAGCCAAAACCAGAGGAACAAGTGCGATCGCCCGAACCTAGGAGACACGAAAGTACACTGGCAGATTTCGCGATTCTCAATCCGGAAGGAGGGCGATCGATGCCTGTGCAACCTAAATTGGCGATCGGGCAACCCAGCGATAAGTATGAGCAGGAAGCCGATCGAGTAGCAACCCAAGTGATGCGAATGCTAGCTGTGCCGCATCAAGCCCCTTTGCTGCGACAAACCAATGCAGCAAGCCTTCTACCAATTTCATCCCAAATCATTCCTGCTCCAGTTCAGCAAATTCAGTGTCTTCGCTCGCGTGAAGATTTGAATGAATGGTTTAAACGCAAGGGTTGGATGGGTGTGAAAAAAAGCCCCAATGCTGATCTAGAGCGAGTCTTTCGTTGCCTTGATGCTTATCACAACCTTTTGAAGGCAGTTTTCCCAGTAACTGAAGAGTCTGAGTTTGAGGGTGAGCAGTTAACCGTATTGTTAGATGACTTGATTGGCAAGATCGGAACTTATATTCAACAGCATCCTCAAGGAAAGAAAACGCCTGATATTAGAACATTAGGTCAACAGGCGATGCAGGAGAAAGCTGCGGTTCGTGAAATCCTTAGTGATCTTAACGCGTATAGCGGGCAAAAATGGCAAGATGCGATCGCCAAACCTCTCAAATCACCCGCTAGCAGTAGTAGTTATGTCATCCAAGATAACGATAAGGTCACGGTCGAAAAAGTCATTAACATGAGAAATGACTGGTATGATGCGGCGATCGCAATTCTCAAAAAAGCGGAAAAAGAATCTCAATCTCCTGATATCCAAAAACTGATTCAAGATTGCGAGAACCAGAAGAAAAAAGGGCCACAGAGCAATCGCCAACTCAATACACCAATCATCAACTCCGCTGAGTTAGAAGAAGAATTCCCTCTAGATTTACCGAAAAAACTGGTTGTTAAAGTTGCAAAAATCCTCGATCAACAGCTACCAGAAGTTTCTACTCAACTCCGAGAAACCTACATTCGCTTAATTAACCAGAAGGAATGGGAACCGATTATTCGGGTGATGGATCAAGGTACAGATCAACAAGTGACTAGTATCCTAACACCAGTTAATCAAAGTTTTGATAAACAGACCTATTCTGATACATCCCAACTGCCTGGTAAGAACTATGGAACATCCGGTCTATCGAGCATGTCTCCTAGGATTTCTGAGGGCAATCGAGAGAATGACGGCAGTGAAACAAATCGACCAACCAATCTTTGGCATACTGAACTGCTTGACGAAAAGGGTAATCAGATTTTTGCAGCCTTCCGGAGCGGAGCCTTTGCTGATGTTGGTGTGAAATCAAATCAACTGGCTAAGAAGATTGCCGGACAGGAAAAGTTGAAAGGAGTATTGGAGGCTATGGTTCTCCAAAAGCTCAAGGCGTGCGATGCCAAAGAACTGATTGAGTATCTTTATGAAGGCAAAGTTTTAACAGGTAATGTGCTAGCCATCGATCTACTCTCTGATAGTAAAGCCATAGGTGATGCTGCGATGGTTGAACAGCACCACCAAGCGATCGCAGCAATTCATAATCAAGAAATTCCCTACACCGTTAACCTTGAAAACATCGGTGAAGTTGAGGTAAACGCTCAATTTAATATTATTGATTTTAATACAGGTGTCAATCAGGCATCCTCAAAAATGACTGCGGCTGAGATTAAGCAGTGGTCTCGCAACAAGGAAGCGCTGAAGAATTTGAAGCACGCTGTCAGGGATTATGAAGTGACAGTCAATCAACAAATTAGTGAACTCAATGAAGAAAATTCGGCTGAAGACTCATCTTTAGAGGAGGTGAACGAAATACAAGAGAAAATTCAGGAGCTTGAACTGAAGCGAGATCAGGCTAAAAACTTGTTTCAAGAAATTAAATCCATTGGAACAAGCCATGTAGGTGACTATAAATTAGCAGCATTGCTGGCTAACTTGGGTTATCTAATGGATTATATTGTGCACTTCAATTGCAAGAGTGGTAAAGACCGCACAGGTTTGATGGATGCGAAGTCAAAACACTTAGCGCGAGAACTTCACGAAAATCGGAAAAAGAAAGATGCCTCTGTTCCTGGATTTGCCACTTTCTCTGAACGCAATTTTGAGCAAGAGCAACGGCATCAACAAATGCTCTGGGAAGGTGGCAACTTGCAAGTTTTGGAGCAAAATGTAGGTGGGCAAAGCTTGAAGGTTGCCGATCTAGCGGCGGTTCCCTCCTCGATCGATGCAAACTTGATGGAGGATTTGGGAGGCTCGGAGAAACTGAAAGAGATTCAAGGACTGAAGCGCTACACAAACATTGACACGATAGCCGAGCTCAGCACTTCCAGTCTTAATCCAATCAAGAGAAAACAATACGCGAAGGACCAAGCAATTAAACAGGAAGCGCTAGATGAACTCAACGCTGTGCTGGACAGTGGGGTGTTGCAGAATCTAGAGAGTTTAGAAGAAGAGCCTAACTCTGGTACCTCTCAAACAAGTGATACAAAGACAGAGACGGCTATTGCATGATGCAGAGACAGAGACGGCAAGTGCGATCGCGATTCGGGTTGTCCGGTTTAGGGATAGTAAGGCAATCGTTGAGTGAGAAAGGCGATCGCTTTCCCCGATCTCGCGAAACCCTGTGCCAGTAGAGAGCTGATAGCTGACTGCTAACGGCTATATCTCCGATACTTCCCCCTTCTCTACTGGCTACTGATAACCACCTGGACTTACCGCCGCAACTGTAGGGTTAAATCAACCCTTAACTCTTCACATAAGTTTACTTGCTGAGCCATATCACATAATGGTTATTTTTGTAGTCTAAATAGCAACACTTTTGAGTTTTTATTCTATACTAGGTCTATCAACCTCCTTGAGAAAAACCACAACGGGATCGCAGTATAAGGGGGAGAATACGATGCAAAAAGTAATCAACACGACAGAATTAGAGTATGCCTTCTTATTTACCTTTAAGAAGGTAAACTCTCTCAAGCTAGAGGGCATCAAGCCGTTTTTTAATGCTTTGCCAGTTGACCCTTTTATTAAGGGCAACTATCGACTCAGAAGGTTATCTCGCTTTACCGTTTCTGACCATAACGAGTTAATCAAGTTACCTCATGGCTACCTTTACCAAAGCAAGAGCTACAATCCATTAGTTGGCGATATTAAGCGAGAGTTTGAAGAACTCGATGATGAACTTATCAAGCTAGATGCGTTTAAGACTATGATCTTGGCATTTAGTGATTCTTGTAACCTTCATCCTGAAGCCGAAATAGGAGTTCATCAAATTAGAACGACCTGTTCGCCTACGAACTACGGCAACCCAGCACCGGAAGGTATTCATAGAGATGGCACAGATTTTATCGGCATATTCTCAGTGGATAGAGAAAACGTTCAAGGTGGAGAAACCCATCTCTACACGTCAAGAAAGGAAAAGCCTGTGTTTAGTAAAGTGCTAAATTCAGGTGAACTGTTATTGGTCAACGATCACGAGTTTTTGCACTTTACCACTCCGATTAAACCGACATCGGAGTGCCAAGGGACGCGAGATGTTTTCGTACTAACTTCTCCAAGCTTAATTTGTGATTAAACAGTCAGTTGGAAGTAGATAAACGGCGATTGGCTCTGCTGTGAGTGGAGCTAATCGCTTTTCTTGAATTTTTGCGATCGCAGGCATGAATTTCAGTAACTATCGCTCCTTTGCCAATTGAGCTTTAGCTTGCAGCCAGAGCGCTTCCAATTCTTCGAGCGTGTAATCCTCAAGGGGACGCTCTGCAAATGCCTCCATCTTTGATAGACGTTGCAGGAATCGCAAGTTAGTCTCCTGCAAGCCTTGGGATGGGTCTAGGTTGTACCAGCGAGCAACATTAATGAGGGTAAAGAGTAAATCGCCCAGTTCTGCTTGTTGCTCAATGGGGCTTTCTTGCTCTAGTGCTTGTCGAAATTCCGCTAATTCTTCGTCAAACTTTGCCCAGACGCCGTCAATGCTCTCCCACTCAAAACCAGCCGCCGCCGCTTTTTGTGAAATCTTCATCCCTGCCATTAAGGGAGGTAGCGTGCGAGCATAGCGTGCGAGTTTGCGACTCAATAGCTGCGCCTCTGCACCAGTTTCTCCTTTTTCTTCCGCTTTGATGCGTTCCCAGTTCTGATGGACTTCCTCAGCATCTCGCACCTCGACATCTCCAAATACGTGAGGATGACGCCGGATGAGTTTTTGAGCAATGCCTTGGGCAATGTCTTCTAAAGTAAAATGACCGACCTCACTAGCAATTTGCGCTTGCAGGACTACCTGTAACAACAAGTCTCCTAGTTCTTCTGCGATCGCATCTTTATCGCCACTGCGAATTGCATCCACGACTTCATACGCTTCTTCAATCACGTAAGGCGTCAGCGTTTCGGGTGTTTGAGCTAAATCCCAAGGGCAACCCCCTGAAGGCGATCGCAACTGGGCAACGACATCGATTAGCTGTTGCAGTGCTTCCAAGACAGAGGCTTGAGTTGTGAGCTGAGTAGGTTCCTGGGAACTAGACATAGGGGAAAATCAACTATCGACTTAACTATTCTTAACGAGATTTTCCAGCCTGCCAATCAGAACGTTCGTTCTCGTCCTCTCGCCTTCATATTGGTAGGCATCGGCTTGCTGTTATTTCTTGGTACTCCGTCGGGTCGATGAGAGCTTGCGACGGGTCGATTTACGCTTGGTCTTTTTCTTTGAGCGCTTGTAGGTGGAACTCACCCAGTCGCTCAAGGAATGGCTCATTGCACCCAGTTCTAAGCCTGCGAACAAGGCGATGCCTTCGACGCGATAATCGATCAGCGATCGCACGGCATTTTGGGCAAACTGCTGCCAACTCCAGGCGATATCGCGGAACGCCTGAGCGATCGCAAACGCGATCGCGCCTAGCAGGAGTATCCAGCTGGCGAGATAAAGCACGCGTAGGGTTGTGCCAATTACGGGACCGTGAGAAAGCACAGACCGATGGTTCATCGACTTTTGGTAAGGAATCCAAATCCACCGGAACCAACCCCAGCGCTTGAAGGGTCGCGAGTGAAGGTCTAGGTCTGGACTCAGCAGCAGCCCGCTAAAGAGAAACCCACTTGAAACCAGTAATGTCAGGTTGCCACTTCGGGTCAGTGCTGCGGTTAGACCTGTGACTACAGGAAGGCTCCACAGCGTTATGCGATCGTGTATTTGACCAGAGGGCATACATTCGTGTTTTTTGTGTTAATCTATTTAAGTATGACAGCGGGCGGTTAGCTCAGTTGGTAGAGCGCCTGCCTTACAAGCAGGATGTCACTGGTTCGAGTCCAGTACTGCCCATCTCCTCCGTTGTTGAGTAAAAGCTCTTTTTCGGTAGCTAAGAATTCTTTGCCACCCACTTGAAGCAGGTAAATACCATGCCTAGAGTTTACTACAGTTGCTAAGCTCCTCAACTTGAAAAATGCGATCGCGCCGAGTTGTTCTATTCTCTACGGCTCAATGTGGTCGTTAAGCTCTAATTTCACTTTCTAGGTCTGTTTCCGCATCGATAATTCGGTATATCGTTGTTGCCAGATGGCTTCAAGGCGGGATCGCTGTGCTTCTTGCTCAATGGATTGCCAGAGAGTGTTGAGGGTGTTGAGGTTGGGACAGCAGCGAATTAGGCTGCGACAAGCGGCAATCCACTGTTCGAGTTTACGGTAACTGACGAAGTAACCGCCTTTTCCTTGGATATGCACCCATAGAATGTTATGCCATTTTCCCCAATTGAGGATGCGCTCTTGGCTGATTTTCAGGTGTTTGGCGATTTGCCGGAGGGTAATGACGAAGGTTTTGGGATTGATGCGGTGGCGTAGCGGTTGCATGGGTGTTGACGGTTAAAGGCGGAATCTCTGGACAACCTCTCCCCCAACCGTTGCAGGGGTTGGGGGGTTATGTCTTTAGAATCAACTTAAGAGTTAGGCTTGGTCTTCCAGTTCTTCCTCATTGGGAGGTTCAAACATAATCTCAAACACTGCTGCTGGTATAAACCGATGCAAAAGCCGTTGGTGGTCGTGGGCGTCTTGGCGGTTTCGGAAACGGGCAACGATATAGACTTGAGCGTTTGGCAGAATACGCGCTATTGCCCAAGGGTGAGCGCTGGGATTGCTTAAAAGTTTTACCATTGAAATTGTCTCCTGATATGAGGGAGCCAGAAGCCAGCGTGAGCCCTAGGAAAGTTCGGCGCTGGCTTTTGGTTTGTTTGATTGCTGCCCAAGCTAGGCAACGAAAACAGATTTGCTGTTTCTAGGGAATAGCATAGACTACATAGGTCAACTGGGTCAATTGCCATAATTGATGTATTTTGTACTAATTAGCCAAATGCTACAATTGGACTAATTAGTGTTGATAGGGCAGTCGTGTCAGAAGAAGAGAAGACGGTAAATTTCAGAGTTTTTCTGTCGGAGTCAGAACGAACTAGATTTAAGGTCGCCTGTGCCAAGAGTCGAACCACCATGAGCCAGCAGGCGGTTGAGTTGATTCGTGAATGGTTGAAAACTCAGGAAAACGAAACCCCATCACCTGACAAAAAGGGTAAGGGGGATGAATGAAGCGATCGCAAAAGCCTTACGCTCAACTAAAGGTGTTCTACTTGGTTCGTGATTGGTAAGAGTAAAGTATCCTCGATGTGCGATCGCACTTGGGGAGACACATTAGTAGCATTGTTTAGGCAATCCACCAGCAACCGATTAGCATCGTAGTACTGTAGCAGCACTTGCCAGTCTTCTGGACTGAACCGAAACTGCCAGTCGAGATGAATATCACGATGTTTAATTATCAAGGCTCCTAATTGCTCACTCCAAGTTGGACTTTCATCTGTCCACCAGGCATAAAATTCTTCTTCGTCGTCATAATCCGGGTCAGGCAGTTGATCTCTGAGCTGTTGCAGTGATTGCTGCCACTCATACTGATGGGCATTAGCGTACTCAAGAGCCTCATAAAGATTCATGTCGATTGAATAAGTATCCTCGACGATGTCATCACCAAAGACAGCATCGTAATGGGCAACAACAAGGTTAAGGTCAAGGGCAAGATCGGGGGCACCAGCATTGGCAAGAGCAGAGGTCAAGGTAAAGTCACGGACAGGCATAGGACTAGGAGGATGATTAAGGTCACGGGCAAAGGCAGAGTCAATGGCAGGAGCAAGATTAAGGTCAACAGCAGGAAAACCCATAAGGATAAAGTAAAAGGCACGAACAGCCGCTAGTTTGTATGGCGTCTGAACTAAACTAGATTTCTGGTTGACCCAAGCGAAAAATTCCTGATATTTAGGCTCTGAAGTGAGAAGGGCATCAATTTGCTGCTTCATTAACAGCAGTAGGTCATCAGTGAATTCTTCAGTTGTCTTTAACCTTGCTCTTGCTTCTGCTTGAATCACTGGATGGAGCCAATACTCTCCTTTATGAAACTCAATTAAATACCGCTGCTTCAAAGATTGAACTACTCGTCTTCGTTGTTCTTCTGGTACATCACAGACTAAACA
>DATNPC010000384.1:0-4986 GCA_036703375.1 Allocoleopsis sp. | reverse complement strand
TGGGGAGATGGGGAGATGGGGAGATGGGGAGATGACGGAGATGGGGAGATGGGAAGAGGTGGAAGCCACGTTCCCCCAGTCCCCCAGTCCCCCAGTCCCCCAGTCTCCCAGTTCAGTTCTGTGCAAGAACGAACGTCCTTTTTAGCCGCAATCGCTGCTACGGCAATTCAGGAGTGGCAGGGCGAACGCGATCGCTTTTTCTGGCTGATTCGAGATATTAGCGACAAAAAACGTGCGGAACTGGCGTTGCAACAGCTCAATCAAGAATTAGAAGAGCGCGTTCGACAGCGAACTGCCGAATTAAGTGAAGCGAATGCCCAATTACGGGCTGAGATTACTGAACGGTTACAGCTTAGCGCGGAGCGATCGCGTCTGATTGCCATTTTAGAAGCCTCTGCTGATTACATCGCCACGGCAACTACTCAGGGAGATATTCTCTGGAACAATCCTCAGCTTAAGAAAATTCGGGGACTGAGTGTAGATGCCGACGTTACTTATCTCCAAATTGCTGACTATCATCCTCAATGGGCATTCGACATTATTCAGCAGCAGGGGATACCTGCCGCTAGTCGGGATGGCCTCTGGGTGGGCGAAACGGCTCTTCTCGATGAGCATGAGCAAGAAATCCCCGTGTCTCAGATGATCGTTGCTCACAAGTCGGCTGACGGAACGGTGGAGTATCTCTCTACAGTGATGCGGGATATTAGCGACAAAAAACGTGCTGAAATAGCTTTGCACCAGCGGGAACAAGAGTTTCGCGCCTTGGTGGACAATTCACCCGATCATGTTGCTCGACTCAATCGTGACGGTCGTATTCTTTATATCAATCCTGCTGCCACTCAGATAACGGGATTGCTACCCGAACACTATATTGGGAAAACGTCCAGTGAATTGGGCATGCCAGAGGATTGCAATCAATTGTGGCAAGCAGCAGTCCGGCAAGTCTTTGAGACGAAACAAGAAGTCAAGGTTGAGTTTGAGTACCCCGGTATTCAGGGTATTGCGTACTTCCAAACTCGCTATATTGCCGAACTGAATCTCGCTGGGGAAGTCAAAACGGTATTAGCGATTTCTCGCGATATTACCGAACTCAAACTGGCTCAAGCTCAGTTACAAGAAACGAATAACTTGCTAGAAGCAGTGATTCAATCAGCGCCTGGAGCCATTGATTTACTGGCTCCAGATGGCACAGTGTTGCTGTGGAATCACAGAGCTCAAGAGATATTTGGCTGGAGTGCGGCGGAAGTTCTCGGTAAGCTGCTGCCAACCGTTTCAAACGCAAGACTACCCGAATTACAAGAATTTTTGCAAGCTACGTTCGCTGGGCAAACGTTCAGCGAAGTGGAAACTCGTCGCCAGCGTAAAGATGGCTGTTGGGTTGATGTCCGTCTTTCTACTGCACCGGTTAAGGATGCTCAAGGTAGAGTGATTGGCGGACTGGGCATTACCCAAGATATTACCGAACAACAGACTATGCGGCGGGAACGCGAACAAGCCGAGCAACACATCCGTTTTCAGGCGCGTCTGTTGGATGCGGTAGAACAGGCAGTCATCGCTACCGATTTACAGGGCAACATTACTTACTGGAATCGCTTTGCGGAAGTCCTTTATGGCTGGAAAGCGGACGAAGTTTTAGGTCGCTTAATTTTAGACGTTACCCCATCCTCAACCACACAAGCCGAAGCCGCAGAAATTTTTTCTCACTTACAAGCCGGTGAAAGTTGGTCGGGGGAATTCCTCGTACAGCGACGGGATGGCACAACGTTCCCGATTATGATCGTGGATTCACCAATTTATGACGAGCGAGGAGTCTTGAGCGGCATTGTCGGCATTTCCATGGATATGACCAAGCTCAAGCAAGCTGAGGCGGCACTGCGGGAAAGTGAGGAATTATTCCGACAACTGGCAGAAAATATTCGCGATATTTTCTTGGTGTATTCAGCTGATTTACAACTCATTTATATCAGCCCAGCCTATGAGGAAATCTGGGGTGAGCCTCGCGATGCTCTGTATGCCAATTCCGATTCTTGGTTAGATCGAGTTCATCCAGACGACAGAGACAGCATTATTAGTATCCTGTCTCACGTCAACCAACAAAACCTGACTTATGAATACCGGATTATTAGACCCGATGGTCAAGAGCGTTGGATTAGAGTGCGTACTTTTTTAGTCAACGATGAGTCAGGAAACCTCCATCGAATTGTAGGGCTGGGGGAAGATTTTACTGAGCGCAAACAACTGGAATTAGCCTTACAGCAAAGCGAACAACGGTTTAGAAGTGCCTTTGAAACAGCGGCAGTTGGGATGTGTTTGGTGTCCCTCGATGGACGGTGTTTGGAAGCTAATCATTCCATGTGCCAACTATTAGGCTACTCCGAACAAGAGTTGCGTTCTCTAACTGTGCAGGAAATCACTTACCCAGAAGACTTGGAAGCTGACCTAATTTTGGCTCAGCAATTGTTGACAGGAGAAATTTCATATTATTATCTAGAGAAGCGTTACCTGCATAAGCAGGGGCAAATCATCTGGGGCTTGCTAAGTGTTTCCTTAATCCGTGACTTGCAACAAAACCCACTTTATTTTATTGCTCAAATTCAAGATATCAGCGATCGCAAAGCCGCCGAACTCTCCCTCAGAGCAGTTAGCGATCGCCTGCAATATCTGCTCACCTCCAGTCCAGCCGTGATTTTTAGCAGTCTCCCTCATGGAGATTACACGGCTACGTTTATGAGTCCGAATGTCAGTACTATTCTGGGTTATGAAGCGCAGGAATTTATCAACAGTTCTCAGTTTTGGGCGAGTCGCGTCCATTCCGATGATTTGGAGAAATTGTTAGCCCATTTCTCACAAATCTTTGAGCAGGGTTCATGCTACTACGAATACCGTTTCCTACACGCTGATGGAACCTATCATTGGTTAAGTAGTCAACTACGCGTGATTCAAGATGAGGCTGGCAACCCTAGTGAGTTCGTAGGGTATCTAATTGATATTAGCGACCAGAAACAGACAGAGGAAAAACTGCGAGAAACGCAGCAACACTTGCAGGCTATTCTCGATTATTCTCCCGCTGTTATCTATGCGATCGATCGGAACAACAACTATCTCTTTATTAACCGCCGCTATGAAACGTTAGTCTCTACGACTCCAGAGAACCTCATTGGCAAGAGCATTTATGAAGTTTGGCCGACTGAAATTTGTGATGCGTTTGCTGTCAATAGCCAACAGATACTTCAAAGCGGTGAACCGATGGAGTTTGAGGAGGTTGCACCTCACGCTGATGGTCTGCATACTTACATTACCATCAAGTTTCCGCTGTACGATGTGAATGGTGTTGCCTATGCTGTCGGTGGCATCTCAGTAGATATTACCGACAAGAAACAAGCGGAGGAAGCGCACAGACGGAGCGAAGCTCGTTTCCGAGGAGTGATGCAAACGTCCCCGGATATCATTACGCTCTCCTCTTCAGAGGGGGGTATCTTCTACCAAAGTCCGGCGATAGAAAGAATTTTAGGATATGCGCCGGAAGAATTTGTCGGGGAGTTACCCATGCAAGTGCTACATCCTGACGATCTCGAAACTCAGCAAGCTGCTCTAGCCAGGGTGTTGGCAAATCCAGGCGTTCCCATCAGCCTTGAGTATCGGTTGCGGCACAAGAATGGTAATTGGGTGTGGCTAGAAGGCATTAGCACCAACTTGTTACACGAACCCGATATTCAGGCACTTGTAATTTTCAGTCGTGACATCCGCGATCGCAAACGAGCAGAAGAAGAATTGCAAACTAGTCAGCATCTTATTCAAAAAATTGCGGATGCTAGTCCCAATCTTTTGTATCTCTACGATTTGGAGGAGCAGAGAAATATTTATGTGAATCGAGAAATTACCCAGCTGTTGGGCTATACACCCGAAGAAGTCCAAGCTATGGGAAAGGAACTTTTTATAAACTTAATGCACCCCGACGATCTAAGAGCTTCTCCCGAAAAGCAGCAAGAAATCGCTTTGGCCTCTGATGGTGAAGCGATCGGGTTTGAGTACCGACTGCGGCACAAAAACGGTGAATGGCACTGGCTGTATAGTTGGGATACTGTATTTGCCAGGAATGCTGACGGTAAACCCACACAGATTCTGGGAACCGCAACCGATATTAGCGATCGCAAACAATTAGAATTAGCCTTACAACAAAGCGAAGAACGATTCCGTACCTGTGTGGAAAATCTGCTCGATCCATTAGCAATTTTTTCCAGCATCCGAGATGCGACAGGTCAGATCGTAGACTTGCGTTACGAGTATATTAACCCGGCAGGTTGTCAGTCTAACCAACTGCCCCAAGAAGCCATACTCGGTAAATCCATGTGCAAACTATTTCCTGTGCTTCGGGACGTAGGATTATTTGATGCCTACTCTGGAGTGGTAGAAACCGGAAAATCTTGGATTAAAGAATCGGTTTGCTTAGAAGTGGTTGCCGATGGACAGCCATTCCCGCTATTTTTCGATATCCAAGCCGTAAAACTCGGAGATGGGTTGGTCGTCACTTGGCGCGACGTGACCGAACGCCAGCAGGCAGAGGCTCGCGTTCAAGCCTCTCTCCAAGAAAAAGAAGTGCTGCTCAAAGAGATTCACCATCGAGTCAAAAACAACTTGCAGGTGATTCTTTCTTTGCTGAAATTGCAATCGTCCTACACAGACGATGCAAGAACGCTCCAGATGTTCCAAGAAAGCCAAAATCGTATCCGATCGATGGCTCTAATTCACGAACTGTTATATCACTCTCAGGATTTAGCGCGGATTGATTTTGGTGCCTATATTCGCACGTTAGTCAACCAACTTGCCCGCACTTACACAGTCACGACTGGTGCAATCTCTTGGGAAATCGACGTAGAACCTGCGATCGTTCAGCTTACGATTGATACCGCTCTCCCTTGCGGACTGCTGATTAACGAGTTAGTTTCCAATGCCTTAAAGTATGCCTTTCCCGCTGGACAACCGGGA
>DATNPC010000383.1:0-6041 GCA_036703375.1 Allocoleopsis sp. | reverse complement strand
ACTGATTTGGAGTGCTACAGCGTGGATGAATGGCTTCTTGCCCATTGTCGGATCGGATCGCCTCATAGATGGTGTAGGTGCCATGCAGTGGAAGCTTTTAGGATTATTTCCTGTAATGACGGCGAGTGGTTCGGATATTACGCGGTCTGCTGTTGGTCGCCTCCAATCAGAGTCACTGTGCTTACCGTCTGTGTTCTGTGGTGATGACGTTTCATGGGCAAGTACAGATTCATCGCATCTAGACTCCAGTTTGCATTCCAGTTTTGTAGTGCAAGGCGAGAGAGCCGAACTAGATTTCACCATTGATCAAACGGGTCGTCTCAAGACCTTCAATCTACCACGCTGGGGAAATCCAGAAGGTGCTGAGTCCCATTATGTGGACTTCGGTGGAATTGTAGAGGAAGAGGGAATATTCTGCGGCTACACCATTCCGACCCGTCTGCGGATTGGATGGTACTTTGGCACTGAGCGGTTTGAGTCGGAGGGCGAGTTCTTCCGAGCCACGATTGATGATGCAATCTATCGGTAGCCCGATCGGACATCAAAGAGCAGAATCCAATGCTTTCGCCTGCCATCAATCGAACGTAGAGCAACGCTTGGGGACACGCGGAAGTAAACAGTTACTGAAAATCGAGATATCAGCGGTATTCTAAAAGTGTTGATTGAGTTGTCCAGCTCCAATCGCCTGTTATGAGCTAGGTATAGATATCATCGTCAACCCATCTGTAACACCATCCACTACGAAATTTTCACAGTTCAAATAGGATTGCTCCATCAACCTTGTGGCTACAAATCCCTTATGAGGCAAGACAACTTGTTAATCCTCTATGGCACCTCACTCACCTGTCTGGACGCTATCTACTGAACAAGTCTACGAAACGCTGTCAACTTCCGCACAAGGACTTTCCGAAGCAGAGACAGCAATCAGAATCAAGCATTACGGGTTTAATGAACTGCCTGAACCCGCAAGGCGATCGCTATTCCTCCGCTTCACCGATCAGTTGACCCATTTCATGGCACTCTTACTCTGGGTTGCGGGTACGCTGGCGTTTATCTCCGGTACACCCGAACTTGGTTGGGCAATCTGGGCCGTGATTTGGATTAATGCTGGTTTTAGTTTTTGGCAAGAATTCCAGGCTGAAAAAGCGTTAGCCGCACTCAATAAAATGTTGCCCGCGCAAGCTAAAGTCTATCGAGATGGAACGCTCTGTGAGATTCCCGTCAGAGAGATGGTGCCGGGAGATGTCATGGAGTTGGAAGAAGGCGATCGCATTTCCGCCGATGCCAGATTGGTTTCAGCTCAGTCTTGTTATGTCGATGTCTCAGTGCTGACTGGAGAATCACTTCCGGTTGCCCGAAATGCCGAACCTGTCACGACTGAAAAGATGCGTGCCTCGGAAGCCAGTAATCTCATTTTTGCAGGTTCTACCGTTTCCGCAGGGCGTGGTTTAGCGGTCGTGTACGCTACAGGAACTCATACCGAGTTTGGTCAAGTCGCCCACCTGACGGCAACGGTGAGGCGAGAACCCAGCACTCTGGAAGTTCAAATCAACCGGGTGGTGCATGTCATCACGGCAATCGCCCTCGGCATGGGTGTTTTGGTGTTTCTGCTGACCAACCTTTTAGTGGGCATGGGAGCTAAGGAAAGCTTCATTTTTGCGATCGGGATTATTGTGGCGTTTGTCCCAGAAGGACTGCTCCCAACCGTTACCCTGGCTCTGGCAATCGGTGTCAAGCGCATGGCAAAACGTAACGCTCTGGTGCGTCGCCTCTCGGCAGTGGAAACATTGAGTGCCACAACAGTCATCTGTACAGACAAAACCGGGACACTGACGAAGAATGAGATGACGGTTCGCCAACTTTGGATTCCGACAACTGAGATTGAAGTCACGGGAGTAGGGTACGAGCCGAATGGAGAGGTGCGAGTGACCAATCAGCGACAGGAGTCACAGGTAAAGCTGCTTTTGGCGGGATCGGCTCTTTGTTGCAATGCCCGATTGAACCATCCGAAAGGTTCCAGTCAGTGGCAGGAGATTGGCGATCCCACGGAAGCCGCTCTCCTGGTGGCTGCCCTCAAAAGCGGATTGAACCTTGAAGAACTACAGCGTCAGCTTAAGAGAACGCAGGAAGTTCCGTTTGATTCGCGCCGACGGATGATGAGTGTCGTGCTACAAAAAAGTTCGGATGATTCTGGTTTAGGGTTTGAGTTAGAAGGGCAATCGTCCCATCTCAAAACGCTAACGGCTCCCTATCTAATTTTTACAAAGGGATCGCCGTTGGACGTGCTGCAACACTGTCAACAGATTCTCAGAGATGGGCATATCAAAGAATTATCAGAAGCAGAACGGGCAGAGGTGATTGCCGCTAATGATGCATTTGCCAGTCGAGGTTATCGAGTTCTGGGAGTTGCTACCCGGCAGAAAGAGGAGCAACAGCCACAAGACGCCCAGGAACTGGAGCAAAATCTGATCTTCGTTGGTTTGGTGGCAATGATTGACCCGCCGAGAGCAGAAGTGGCAGATGCGATCGCAAAATGCCATCAAGCGGGTATCCAAGTAACGATGGTAACTGGAGATTATGGACTCACCGCAGAAGCGATCGCCCGTAAAATTGGTTTAGTGGATGGTAAAGCCAGAGTGGTTACAGGCGAAGACATGGGTCATCTCTCGGATGCCCAACTGCGTCAGATTTTGCACAAACAATCCGGCTTAGTCTTTGCGCGTGTGATGCCGGAACAGAAGTTAAGGCTGGTTCAGGCTTACATCGCCATGGGTCATATCGTAGCCGTAACAGGTGATGGTGTGAATGATGCTCCAGCCTTGAGAGCCGCCAATATCGGCATTGCCATGGGGATGAGTGGCACGGACGTAGCGCGGGAAGCGGCTGATATCGTGCTGATTGATGATAACTTCGCCACTATTGTGAGTGCGATCGAGCAGGGACGAGCAGTATATCAAAATATTCGTAAATTTATCACCTACATCCTGTCATCCAACATGGCAGAGTTTATTCCCTTCCTGGCAATGGTCTTTCTTAAGATTCCGCCAGCTTTGGTCATTCTGCAAATTTTGGCGATCGATCTGGGTACAGATATGCTGCCTGCCCTGGCGTTGGGCGCAGAAAAACCGGAGACAGGCATCTTGCTGCAACCACCCCGCAAGAAGTCAAAACCCTTACTGGATATGTCATTACTACTACGTGCCTATTGCTTTTTGGGGTTACTGGAAGGCTTGGCAGGAATGGCAGGATTTCTGCTGGTTTGGTGGGCAAATGGCTACGGGATTACCCAGTTGCAGGCGATGAATTCGGCGATTCTGGCACACTCGGCGACTGCTACCCAGATGGCAATTTATCATCAAGCAACCACTGTAACACTGGCAGCGATCGTTGCTTGTCAGGATGGTAACGTTTTTGCCTGTAGATCAGAGCGCATCTCGATTTTTCGCTTGGGCTTCTTTCGCAACCGTTTGATTTGGTTAGGTATCGCGGTTGAGTGGGCGCTGATTCTATCGATTATCTATGTCCTGCCCTTAGAAAAAATCTTTGCGACTGCACCCCTATCTCCCTGGCAATGGTTGATGCTGCTTCTGTGCCCACCATTAATACTGATGGCTGATGAAGTACGAAAGCAAATTGTTCACAGGATAGGCGATCGCATATTAGCTTGAGATGGCAAGTTCTCAGCGGATTAAAACTCAAAATCTATTACCACTGAAGCGAGGCTTGATGGCATTTACGTCATTCGGACTTCAGTGGGGCTAGTGTATTGCATCTAACCGAGAATTGCTGTAACTAGCCACCAGTCAGGCCACCCCAAGTGAGTGGACCCACAACTCCTACAGTGTTGGAAACGGGTTTGCCCGTTTTTTGAAACTTGATGAGAGCGGCTTGAGTCTTTGAACCAAAACTCCCATCCATCGCACCTGGATTAAAGCCTTTCGATGCCAAGGCTTTTTGCAACTTTGTAATTACATCCCCGGTGTCACCTTTCTTTAAAAATATTCCCGGTTGTGTAGCCCATTGAGACTTCATTGCACTCCAGGTATGTGACCCCACAATTCCATCTTCAACCAGCTTTTGAGAGTGCTGAAATTTAATGACGGCTTCCCGAGTTCGATTGCCAAAAACACCATCAATGGAACCCGGATCGAACTCGTGATTGCCCCCTTGGAGTGCCAAGATGTACTGCAAATCGATGACTTCTGGGCCAGATGAACCTGTTTGAAGAATGGCGATAGTTTGTCCGACATTAGCGTTTACGGAGTGAGACATGGAACTTTTCCTTGGAAGAATTGATTGTTTTAGAATTGAGAATCGTTTAATCAACGGTTGTGCTTACTTTTTACATTTGCCTCAACCTTGTCTACTCAAACTCTATTGGGCTATGCTTCAAACCCATGTATTCTACTGACCTGAAAACCGCTGTATGTTCCTAGTCAATAATTTTTTTGACTTCATTTTTCACATCTTCGACAGTGTGAATAACTTTTGCCTCTGCCTGTTTTGCCTTGCCCTCTGCCTGAGCTTTGGAATCGCCAGTCAGATTTCCTACTGCTTCTTGAACTTTACCTTCGATATTTTTGGCGGCTGCCTTGGCTCTATTTTTGAAACTCATGATGCGCTCCTTATTGAATTTGCTGAATTTTAGATCTACTGAATTTCTTTGGATTGAAGACTGTGCAGATGCCATCTGGAGTGGCAACGTGTTCAATGAAGACAAATGCGCCGCCTGGTTTAAGCAGGTCTTAGATTTAGACGCAAGAATCAAATCTCAATCTATCCAACTGCTTGTCGGAATACTTCTTTTTCGATCAGGGATTGAAAGTGCTTCAAGCTCTCCACTAGATTCGCCTCTAAATGGCGCTCCACTCCGATACCCTTAAGAAACACACCCACAATGCCCCCCGGCAGATCGAAGGCGAGAGTGAGGTGTAAACGACAACCCCGAACGGTCGGGAAGAACTCGGCGCAGCCCGAGTTTGATAGACCAGAAACCGACTCCCAAGCAATTAGCCGCAGGGGGATGCGCTGAGTAATCCGCGAAGTCCATTCGGTTAGCAGAGGTGTTCCCAAACCAAACTTCCAGTGCGACAAATTCTCGTCACTAGGCAGAATCTTGACCTCCTTCACAAGGGGTATCCAACGTGGAATATTCTCCATATCCCCCCAGAGTTCGTAAACTTGCTCCACCGAACAACTGACTTCTACTTCTAAGCTGCGCTCGATCATTTATTGGTACGATTAGCTGGCGCTAAATGCAATCAGCACAATCAGGGCAACGAACAAAATAGCTCCTGCCCCCAAGAAGATATAACGCCGCTGCTGTTTTGGTGAGGGATACTCTGCCAAGGACATATCAGGCTCAATTGCATAGTTATTGTTGAGTCCTTCCTCATCTACTGTGTAGCCAGGGGCGAGAGGCATATCGAGCAATTTATTGCCATCACGACGTGTATTGGCTTGGACTTCAGCGGGGATTAGTTCACTGCCATCACTAGGAGGATGTTCATCGAGATTGAGGGTTGTCCCTTCTTTATCGGTGTAGCGCATAGGTGTATGCCCTCAGATAAATTTTTATACCTATATTATAGGCTTTTTAAATAACTATTTTCTGATTAGACAATCAGCCTAAAGATATAAATCCATTATGAAATTTAATGCTTTTATTCGTGATTCAATAAAATCTACTCCTAATCCCAAAGGTTGATTTTTTAATTATGGAATTTTAAATCTCATTTTTTTGCAATAATTTAGATGCTTGCCATACAATCTATACAACTTATACATTGATTGAACACTTGATTGAGCAGCATTTTTAACAAAAGCATGTAATACTCAGTGTTGTTAACAGATTGCACAAAACTAGGTAAATAAATGGCTGATATTGTTGATACTGCCGCTAAAGCGGGTTCCTTCAGCACACTGGTTGCTGCAATCAAGGCTGCTAAATTAGTAGATACTCTCAAAGGCGCTGGCCCATTCACCGTCTTTGCTCCTACTGATGAGGCGTTTGCTAAGCTTCCAGACGGCACTGTAGATGC
>DATNPC010000382.1:0-3313 GCA_036703375.1 Allocoleopsis sp. | reverse complement strand
CGGGATAGGCAAGGTGGCTTTGTCCGTGTAAGGTGAGCAGGGGTGCAAGCGTGACCAAGTGCTGTGTCAGCCCGCCAAAATCGTTGCCGTTCCAAGCCTGAATGAGAATTTCTTCTGGTGTTCTACCGAGGCAGGAAATATATAGAGCCAGTTGGCGTTTCTGCGTTACAGCCGCAGCAACAGCAATCAGATAGGTAATTGCCAGGGTGACAATGAAAAAGCCATTCCCGGCTTCCAACACGGTTGCCACCTGCCAAACCGAACCGTTGGGTTTATAGTCTCCCAAACCCAGGGTAACTAAGGTGTAACCCGTGAAGTAAACTCGATCCCAAAAGTCGGCTGGTTGTTCGCTAGTAGAACTAACCAACGAATCACCACTAGCGCAAAAAATTAATACCCAACCGACAAAGGTGAGCAGAATCCAAGTAAATGTCGTGAGGAGGATAGTGCCATAGCCAACCAGGGTGAGGAAATGATGAGAGGCAAAGCGGCTATGGCAAAGTAATGCCGCTTTCCATAGTTGGCGGCATATTCGATTGGTGATTGGGCCACCGCTCTGGCCGACAGCGATGGTTGTCCAAAGCACGTCAAGGCCGGTCAAGCCGAGCAGCGTCAATCCACAAATAATTAGCAATAGTTGCATTTGCAGCGAGCGAGTTAAACGCTTCCTGGCTCGACGTAGCCCTGAATATTCTCCGGCTCAAATTTGCGAAGAATTCGGGTGGCTTGTCGGGTTAAAATATCGGAGCCTTTGACGACAATGAGATACTTCCCTTCATTGAGCCGATTTCGGTACGGTAAGGCGTCGCCACTGCTAAAGATTAAACCAGCACCGCCGCCGACAAAAAAGCTGCCCATCGCACCTGCGATCGCGCCGAATAGACCACCGATGATATGATTACCCAGGCTATTGGCCCATGAAACAATCTCTAGACCCGTTTGCAGGTTAAAGGCAAAACCCGCTACAAATCCCAACGGAATCGTCCAGAAAGCTAGCTGCTTGACCTGCTTTTGCGCTTCTAGGTTAGGGTCGATTAGTCCAAATTCATCAGCACTTTTGTAACCTCTACCCAGAATTGTGACTTTATCCATGGGTAGACCTTCTTTTTCCAAGGCTGAGTAGGCTTCTTCTGCCTCAATGCGGTCTTTGAGTACGGCGATTAGGTAGTTCATGGAGCAAAATTCATCTTTTATACGGGAATACTAGAAGCATAAATCGCCGCGATCGCATCTTCGTCATGGCGCAGTGCAGTTAGCGAGTAGAGTCGGATGGACGCTGTCAGGTGAGAGATTGTCTAAAACGTCGCTATTGCTAGGCTAATGCACTTGAGAGCTATCTAAATCCTCCTTAAAGCAGTAATCGAATCGGTCTGTGTGTCCAAAGCCCAATCGCTACAGATGCATAAATCAACTCACAGATCCACCTCACCTTGAGGGGGCGTTTAGGAAGCTGGATGGGTTAACCTGAGTACAGTTCATCCGATCGCAAAAACGTTCGGTCGATCGCATTCGCCAGACTAGCTTGCACGATCGCAAACGGTAAAGCGATCGCTTTTTCCCACAAACTGCGAGATTCAACTCATCTACTGATTGAGCTATCTATGAAGCACCGCGATTGGCTTCGCCTCCAAGGTGAAGGCGAGAAAATTTGTGCTGTTCTCCGGCAAACGGGCTATCAATGCCGCAAATTAACCAGACGCCTGTCCTGGAAAGCGAGTAAAGACGAGATTTCCTACGTGTTGACTTGGCTACCAGCACCCGTGGGAGATTGGAGCTTACTCCCAAATGACGGTAGCCTCGCATGGCAGCAACTTTGGGCAATCGTACAAAATGCGATCGGTACAAAAGATGGAGAGATCGCAAGCGATCGCTTCATTGAAAATTCTACTCGACCGTGGGCGATCGTCCGTCTCTTACCAGACGCTCGACACTACGTCGTTGCTAGATTTTACAATCGCCAAGACGCCCAAGACCATTTGAGATTTTTACATCGTTTCATGCCAGTTGCGGAATTTGAAATTGTCTTTGATGCCTCTGACTCTGAAACACTCGATCGCTCGAAATCCTTGCTCATCAGCGAATCCACCAATAAGCAATAGCGAGGGTAATGAGCGTAACTGGTAAGCCAAAACGCAGATGTTCTTTGAAGGACAATTCATAGCCTAATTGGGCTGCGGCTTCTGCCACAATCAAATTCGCCACCGAACCAAATAACGTCAAATTTCCCGCTAATGTTGACCCAGCCGATAATAGCAACCAAGAGGACGTATCGCCTTTCTCAATCAGCGGATGCAACAGCAGCACGGCTGGTACATTCGAGATGATATTCGACAGCACGACCGTTACACCAAAAAATCCCCAAGGCGTGTTCGCCAGCGTTGTAAAGGGTTGCAGTAAATTGAGCTTTTGCGTAGCGTGGGTGAGAATAAATAGACCCGAAAACATGACTAACAGATTCCAATCCACCCGCCGCAATACTTTTTCAGGCTTCACCCGTCGGGTAATCAGTAACAACGCTGCCGCTGTCAGCGATGCTTCTCCCAGTGGAACCCCGATCGCAAATGCTAACAAAAGCCCTGTCGTAACGATTAGGGTTTTGGCAAACAATGGTTTGAAGATGCGGTAACGCATCTGAGGAGGATTGGGAGACGCTCCAATAGAACGCACCTCTGGATACAACAGCCACAATAAGCCGATTTGCACGACTAACCCAGCTAATGCCACAGGAGTAAGCGATCGCGCAAATTCCAGATAGCCAATTTGAGAGAAAGAACCAATTAAAATATTTTGGGGATTGCCACTAATCGTAGCAACAGACCCTAAGTTAGTCGCACCCGCGATCGCGAGTAAAAAAGGAATTGGATTTAACTTTAACGCTTCAGTCAAGCTTAAAGTTAATGGCGTAAAAACTAGCGCCAAAGTATCGTTGAGAAAAAATGCCGATAAAATGCCGCTACCAAACGTTAAAACTACCAGCAATCCAAACGGGCTACTGGTGAGGCGAATGAGGGAGGCAAGGGTTAGTTGAAAAAATCCTGAATAGGATAGATTCGCATTGACCACCATCATGCTCAGCAGAAAAACAATGGTGTTGGAATCAATTGCATCCCAAGCTTGTTGTAGATTTAAAACTCCTAAAGTGATTAAAAACGCTGACCCGACCAGAGCAATTGTTGCTCGATTCATGCGTAATCCTGGAAATTGCCCCAACCCCAATCCCAGATAAGTTAGTCCGAGTAATAAATATCTTGCAACTTGTAGAACGAGTATAATAATTAATATCATTTTATTTTAAAATTACATGAGAAAATTG
>DATNPC010000381.1:0-4739 GCA_036703375.1 Allocoleopsis sp. | reverse complement strand
CTTGCCGCATTAAAGAATTCCCTGAAGCTGGTCAATAAATCGATTGAAGATGTTCGGATTGTGATTAATGGGGCCGGTGCAGCTGGAGTTGCGATCGCGCGATTACTACGCAAAGCCGGTGCCAAGACCATTTTGATGTGCGACTCCAAAGGCATTCTCTCCAAAAATCGCACCGATCTCAACGCTCAAAAGCGAGAATTTGCTGTCGATGCGTCTGGTTCCCTCGCAGGTGCCCTGTCCGGTGCCGATATATTCCTCGGCGTCAGCGCCCCCGGTGTCCTCACGCCTCAAATGGTGCGATCGATGGCGAAAAAACCCATCGTTATGGCAATGGCGAATCCTATCCCCGAAATTCAGCCGGAATTGGTTGCCGATGATGTGGCGGTGATGGCAACAGGACGCAGCGATTATCCGAATCAGATTAATAACGTCCTCGCCTTTCCCGGTATTTTTCGCGGGGCGCTAGATTGTCGGGCCGAAACTCTAACGGCAAATATGTACTTAGAAGCCGCGAATGCGATCGCATCTCTAGTAAATCCCACAGACTTAGACAAAGAACACATCATTCCTTCTGTCTTTGACGAACGAGTGGTAACGGCGGTTGCCGCTGCCGTACAACGGGCAGCACGAGAAGATGGCGTAGCACGCCGGTAAAAAAATGTAGGGGTACGGCATAGCATACCCCTACATTTGTGCCCTAATTATGGATTAGGCGATCGCGGATACGTTTTCTTAGGCAATTGCTGCCATCGTGACATCGCTAGTCGCTAACAGCTCTTGCAACTCGTCTGCATCAACTGTTTCTTTTTCAATCAACATGCCAGCAAGCTTATCGAGAACGTGCTTGTTGTTGACCAAAACTTCTTTAGCGCGTCGGTACGCTTCATCCACTAAGCTACGCACTTCTTCATCAATTGCGGCAGCAGTGGTATCCGAGAAATCGCGGTCAGAAGCAATCTCGCGACCCAAGAACATATTGCCATTCTGGCGTCCCAGAGCGACAGGACCGAGGCGATTGCTCATACCAAAGCGAGTCACCATCTGACGCGCTACGCGAGTGACCTGTTGTAAGTCATTCGAGGCACCTGTGGTTACTTCCTCTTCACCGAAGATAATTTCTTCAGCTAGACGACCACCCAAAGCAACTGCCATTTGATTTTGCAGGTAAGAGCGGGAATAGAGGCCTGAATCCATCCGATCTTCGCTAGGAGTGAACCAAGTCAAACCACCTGCACGACCGCGAGGGATAATGCTGATTTTTTGCACGGGGTCATAGTCCGGCATCAATGCCCCAACTAAGGCGTGACCGGCTTCGTGATACGCAACCAACGTCTTGCGCTTCTCGCTCATCACGCGGTCTTTCTTCTCTGGCCCTGCCAAAACGCGATCGATCGCATCGTTCACTTCATCCATTGAGATTTCAGTCAAGTTACGACGCGCGGCTAGAATGGCGGCCTCGTTTAACAGGTTCGATAAATCCGCGCCTGTAAAACCTGGGGTACGACGGGCAATCTTCTCCAGATCCACGTCCTTCGCCAAGGTTTTACCACGAGAGTGAACTCGGAGAATTTCTAGACGACCCGCATAGTCAGGCCGATCCACCACTACCTGACGGTCAAAACGACCGGGACGCAGTAGTGCTGCATCCAAGACGTCTGGGCGGTTTGTGGCGGCAATAATGATGATTCCGGTATTGCCCTCGAAGCCGTCCATCTCGGTTAGCAACTGGTTGAGGGTTTGCTCCCGCTCGTCGTTACCACCACCTAGGCCTGCACCCCGTTGACGACCTACGGCGTCAATTTCATCAATGAAGACGATACAAGGAGCATTGCTCTTAGCCTGCTCGAACAAGTCACGGACGCGAGAAGCACCGACACCCACAAACATCTCCACAAACTCAGAACCTGAGATGGAGAAGAAAGGAACGCCAGCTTCACCCGCAACCGCACGAGCGAGCAGCGTTTTACCAGTTCCCGGAGGCCCGACTAGGAGAACGCCCTTGGGAATCTTCGCCCCAACAGCGGTGAAGCGGTCTGCGTTTTTCAAGAAGTCAACGACTTCATTGAGCTCTAGCTTGGCTTGATCGATACCGGCGACATCCCCAAACGTCACCTGGGTTTGCGGTTCCATCTGCACTCTTGCTTTGGACTTCCCAAAGTTCATCGCCTGAGAACCGGGGCCATTTTGCGCCCGCCGCAGTAAGAAAAACAATCCAACTAGCAGGAGAACTGGGAAAAAGAGACTGCTCAATGCTCTGAACCAGAAGCCTTCATCACCCTGAGGTAACACCGAAATGTCCACGTTGTGCTCGGTGAGGATGCCGATCAACTGTGGGTCATTCGGCAAGTTGACGATCACTGACTGACCGGTTTGAGACGGTACGACAGCCCTAGTGCGATCGGCACTGAGTTGAATTCTTTCAACTCTATTGCTCTTGACTTCTTGAATCAGTTTGCTATATTTCCAAGTTTCCCGGCTTTGGGATGGTTTATCTAAAAATGCGGTTGCTAAGGCGATGACCACTATCGCTAGCAGTGCATATAACCCCGCGTTTCTCCACTTCTTATTCACTAGTATTTACCTCCTAAGACTTTAGGATGTGGGGACGTCGAATATGTTTCTTATGTTAACTAATGTTAACGGTTCTCAGGAGAATTAGCTCGTGTTGGCTCTAGAAAAGCCTTTTACTCTCCAGATGCGTACTTCTATGGTAATATCTCTGCCTCACTAAAAGGGAATCTGTTTGTTACAGTCCGGTTGGTCGCGCCCCCGTTGGCGATGTCCAGAACAGTTCTCTGCGTCGCGAGCGTCCCTGTGTTCGTCTCGACTCACAACCGATCGCTAGACCCCATGATTGCCCAATGACAAGGGTTCGGCAAGAGTAGACATTGAGTAGATTTTTAATGTAAACTTGTAATGAGTTTGTATTAGAGTTCGGGTGTCCTACTTAAGCAGCTACCAGCTATCCCTTAGCAAGTGTTTCGGCATCGTTACAGCCACTGCAAGTATGGGGTGGCGATGCGTAAGTATAAAGACTTAAGTCTCATTCGTATAATTTAAGAGACACGGGATATATGGATCAGCTAACTAACACGTCACGATTGTCAACCATGCAACAAGAAGCGGCACCCGCGAAACCGATTCGATCCTTAGATGACGCCCTCAATCGCTGTCAGATATTAGGGATGCGTCTTTCGCGCCAACGTCGCTTCATTTTAGAATTGTTGTGGCAGGCTAAAGAGCACCTTTCAGCCCGAGAAATTTACGATCGCTTGAATCAGCAAGGGAAAGCGATCGGTCATACCTCGGTGTATCAGAATTTGGAAGCTTTATCCAGTCAAGGCATCATTGAATGTATTGAGCGTTCCGACGGACGCCTGTACGGTAACGTTTGTGATGCTCATAGTCACATTAACTGCTTGGATACCGACCAAATTATCGATGTATACGTAGAATTGCCTGAAGATTTACTCAAGCAAATTGAGGAAAAAACAGGTGTGCGAATTACAGAGTATAAAATCGACTTCTACGGCTACCGGAATAAAGAATCTGAAGTCCAAGCGAGTTGAGCCGACCACTGCTAAAGATTACTTCTAAAGATTAATAAATAGTCAGGCAGCGTTGACTTTCATTCAACCAGTAGGGATGGAAGTCAACGCTGCAAATTCTTATTAATTTATAATTCATAACTGCTCCTAGAGAGCGTCAGTTTGCGCGTTAATGTTATTCCCAAACGATTCAGGTAATCGAATTGTGTCTTTTCCTTCATCAAGCTCATCGTCCTCAGTATAAAGCACTAGATTTTCTCGCTCGGAATCATCAACCCAAACTGTATCTCCTTCGTAGCCATCCTCTTCCTGTTCGTTACTATACGCTTGCTCTGGCAATAGAGGTTCACCTTCTGCGCTCTCAATAAAAATTGTCGGTTCTTGGTCTAGAATTCCGTCCTCTGTGAGGTAGCTAAGCGCGATCTTCGGGGTCAAAGCTCGCTTGTAAGCCCAAAACTCTTCTAGAGAAAAAATAGCTCCGCTTTTGACAGCAAAACTTTTAGTTAACTCGTCTAGTTGAGCTTGAAATAAACAAGCATTACTAAAATGGGCGAATTTAAGAGTAGCGCCAATGAGATTTGCTCCTGATAAATCTGTTCCTTCTAAGTTAGCGCCAGAGAGATTAGCATTGGCTAGATTAGCGCCGCTGAGATTAGCTAACGATAAATTGGCATTGTGGAGATTGGCAGTTGCCAAATTCATGCCAATCAGATTGGCACCGGATAAATTGGTCTGCGATAGGTTAGCCTCGGCGAGCATGACGTGATGTAAACAAACTTGAGCGAGTTGAAGGTTCGCTAAACTCTGTCGGACTCGTTGCCAAAATGTAGTTGGGCAAAGAGTTGCGGTGCGAGCGATGAAACTTAATAGACGATCGGGATCGAATTCTTGGGGGCGATTGGGATTGCCGCACGGCCAAAAGGAAATTTTTGCTTCTCGCGCTGCCGAACAAAGTAATAAAAAGACATTCAGTCCGACGGCAGCATCAAGTTGTAGAACCGTTAAAGGATGATGGAGGGCTTTGAGCTGAGCATGCGTTTGATGGGCAATTCCTGCATCTAGCCACTGACTTTGACAGTACGCTCGATAGAAAGGATAGAGGCGTTCGAGCAGGACGGCAAAGGAAAAGGTGTGAGGGTTGCGCTTCTCCTCTCGCCGCAGACGTTCGATGACAAGTTCTTCGATTTGGGT
>DATNPC010000380.1:0-6485 GCA_036703375.1 Allocoleopsis sp. | reverse complement strand
CCTGTCTAATATCATGTCCGCGACAAAAACCACATTATGCGAGATGTTTGTAGTGGGGACTTTAGTTCTCACAAGAGTGGGCGCTCAAGCGCTTACTACAAACAGGCTTTTATTAAGAGCGATCGGTCGGACATGTATAACTGAGGCGAGAGGAGATTAATCGATGGGACTGCGAGGAAAACGTTTGCCGGAATCGGTTAAACGTTACTGTTTGGGCATGACTGCAATAACCGCATTCCCATCCAGAAGGACTAACATTTCACCATTGGATTTCAACCAGTAGCCGCGTAGAAATGGTACGAGTTCCGGAGTCACGCTCGATGATGGCGGTGATTGAATCCAATCGGCATGGCACCATTCAATATCTTCTACCCGGTTAACCACTAGCCCTAACATCTGGCTCTTGGCATTATGAGACTTGATGGAGTTGGAACTTGCTTGCAGAACGAGCGCTGTATATGCTGAAGCACTGATAGTTTGATGGTGCCAGGGAGTCAAACCCACTAAGTGACCTAAATCGACCATCCAGAGAATTTCACCCCGCCAGTTATAGGCACCCATTACCCAAGGTGGCATCTGAAAAATTGGTACGATTTGACCCCTAGGAATCGTCAGCACCTCAGTCATTTGCTGAATCGGCAGCAGGGCAGTTGTATCGGGTAAAAGATGAAACCGCAAAAACTGTTCGCTGGTGGTGGAGGCGTTAGAGATGCGATCGATCGCATCTGTACTCGCGAGGGATAGGGAATTGGAAATGGATAAAGAGTTGGACATTGGTTGCCCTTTGAATTACGAACCGTAAATGATGAATTATGAATTGCGATAGTTCATGATTCATAATTTCTAATTCATCATTTTTCCGAGGTCTCCAAAAACTGCTTCCCTTCTAGGGTAGGGTGAGGATTACCCACCCTAACCAAGAGTTAAGGACTAACAAGCTTTCACGCTTATCGTTTGATTAACTGTTTGACGGTACGTAGCAGTTCTTCTTGGTCAACTGGCTTGGCGATGTAAGCATCTGCGCCCTGTTTCATCCCCCAGAATTTATCCATTTCACCTCCCTTTGTCGAGCAGATGACAACCGGAATTTTGCTAGTTGCGGCTTCTGCTTTGAGATCGCGGCAAACTTCATATCCACTGCGACCTGGCAGTACAACATCTAGGACGATGATGTCGGGTTTCTGGCTATTAATTTTGGTGATGGCTTCTTCTCCACTGTCAGACGTTACGACATTGAAACCGCCTTGCCGCAAACAGCTGGTGAGAACTTGCATATCGGTTAAGGAATCTTCAACAACAAGAACGGTACTCATGATAATTACCTAATTGATTCACAATGAAAGTGGTTATTGGTTATTAGTTATGGGTGGTTAGTTATTAGTTGTTGGTAACAAACAACTAACCCCTAACAACAAACAACTAACTACTAGTTACACCCCGTTCTAAGTGCTTGCGGATGACACTAAGCACTATCCCTGCATCGACGGGTTTGTTGAGGAAATCTGATGCGCCGACGAGTTTGGCGCGAACCCGGTCAACGATGCCGTCATTCCCGGTCAAAATCAAAATCGGGGTATTCCGGAATAAGGGAAGCTTTCGTAATTGAGTGCAAATTTCATACCCGTTGGTATTGGGCATCACCAGATCGAGAAAGATCAGATCGGGTTTACGGGCTAATATGGTTGCGATCGCTCTTAGACCATCTTGCACTCCGACAAATCGATACCCTGCGGCTACTAGTAACGATTCCATGGTTTGGCAAACAGCAGGACTGTCATCGACGCAGACAATCAGCGGCCCCTTGGGCATGGCTGAAGCGATTGGCGTTTCAGCAGTAGGCGGTGAAACCGGAACGGGTAAGTCGGGGATACTAACTAGTTCCACCCACCCGGCTTGAATGAAGGGTAGAAGGGAACGAGTGACTTTCAAAACATCCCGCTTCATCAGTCTGGCGACATCGCGCAGGGTGCGTTCTCCATTGAGGAGGTACGTCAGGGTTTGGTAAACGGGTGCTGACGTGCGTTCTTTGAGAGGCACTGATTGCCGGATGATGGGGGCGCTGTTGGGAGAATACGGAGCAACAGGATCGTGGAACCAAACGTCCCAAAGCGGATGGACTTGTGCGATCGCTTCTTGCACATCTACTAGGGGAAGTTGCGTAGATAAGGAATTATCCTGCTTGATTTTATATGTCGCCCGCATCGCTTGCGCGACATCAAATAATACCTCCACAATCACCGCTTGCAGCATGTTCGCGGCTTGTTCGGACGTCATTTTTTGCTCTTGTACCCACCAGCACAGTAGCTGATATTCCCAGCAAGTTTTCAAGTCTTTAGCCGGAATCTTAGCCATATCTCGTTGCAAAAGCGAACGATGAGTTGGCAATTGAGGGCAGTAGGCTGTTAAGTGTCTTTGCCACCGTCTCACGGGATGTACTCCTCCAGTGGCATACATGATGCTGCCCCGACACAGGTAAAAACTCCATTGCTGTCCCGTCGGATCGGTTAAGACGAGTTCACCGCTGAAGTGAAGCGCTTTTAAATTTTCCAGAAATCGAATTTGCTTCGATGCAGTAAACAGGCTCAGAGAGACATAAGGGGGAGTTTCTTTTACAGCCATTACTACACCTTCTCCGTGACGTTGGTGACTAACAAAACAGAAAACCTAAAAGATTCTAATTGTTCCAAGAATCTAAGACGCACCTAGTTTAAATCTTGTAGAGTCTAGCGGGAAGTAAGAGGTCAGCCTTTAGTGAAATGATTAACCATCACTTAGTTGAGGGTGAATTCTGCGGCGGCAAACTTTTGACTTGGACTAATTATGAAAGCTTTATTGCAGATTCTTACTTACCTGGATTTCTAAGTCTCTATTTCTATTATTAACGCTTTACTCGATTAATGTCTCTACTTATTGAACAATTTCATATCTAGTTTTATTCTTTCGCTAATTTTTTACGACTTATTATATTGACTCTATCTTTGAAGTTTTTGAAATCCTTGCACATTAGCTATTTCAGGGATATCTTGGAAAATTCAGGATTATTCCAAGGTTAATTTTTCTGATGGTAATACCAGGGTAATACTTAGGATGATAGTCAGTTATCTCTCCGTATAATCACAGATTTATTTATACGAATTAAATCAGGTAATAGGTTCTACTGAACTCGATCTGAGATGCTATTGGCAAGAGCAAAAAAATTTATAGAAGTAATGCTATTGTGATATTCTTATTCTAAAATATGACTATTAAATGAGAATCCGTTGATGATAATTTACAACACCGATAATTCTAAAATGTAGTACACGCTATACATTTTCAAGAAAAGTATTACTCCCCCCTGAGTCATGAGCTATGCTTTACCCACAAGTCCCAGGATGCTGTAGGGGCGTTAGCGTAGCGGTAGCCCCTACAGAATTTAAGGAGATATGGCTAAAGCATAGGAGTCATGAGGAAGGATCTGGGGGGGGTTCCCAATTTGACAGGGGAAAAGTCAATTGGTCAAGACTTATGCACGAACACCACATGTTAGGACTTACGCAAATTCTCTTTTGAACCACCATGAGTAGGAGCGCACCGACGTGCGACCTTCCTATATGTGGAGTCCCTGCATCAGTCCTGATGTAGGGGCAATCCCCCCGTGGTTGCCCCGTTTTCACTCACTGCTCACTGTTGCAGTAGTAGCGAGCTGACGTGTGTGGAGCCTGTGCGTAGCGCGAACGCCGGGCTTCGACGCTGCCCAACCCTGTAAGAACCTCAGATCGACTACACATCAGCAGCGATCGCAAATAGCTACTCAAGTCCCATTCGCATTATCTGGACTACCGAGGGAAACTCATCTCCATCCGGCGGACTAAATCAAGAAAATTTACGCCATGACTAAAAAACGCGCCAGTTTTGACATCCTTTATTCCAGAACTATCGGTCGAATTTTCCTACTCAAGTAAGATGACAATTTTGCTTGAATGTATTTGAAATTTATGCTTCGGATAATTTAGGCTTTGGATAGGTAAGGCGAAGGAGACTTTAAATTAATGGTCAAGATTTTCGAGGAAGAACGTGAAGTATTGCCATGTGAACCCAATATTTGCCAAAGTTGGTAACAGCACTATACATACTCTCTCTAGCAAAACAGCGAAAATGCATGGAGCAGGAGTTAGGTGTGCTGATAGATACAAGACTGCTTTAGCATCGCTCGGTCAAGTCGGGATATTCATTAATGCATAGAGTCTTAGAAGAAAATACACTATCAGAACTTAAGGCAAGTGGCAACAACTGTAAAGCCAGCAAGAGATGCTCTTTAAGCTGGGAAAAGAATATCAATTTTCTCAAAGCGATCAACATTTCTCTCTAGGTTTTGTAAGGTAAAGAGAAGTGGCTTTAAAAGTTACGGTCTTTAAGTATGGAGTTAGTGCAATTGGAGTAATCTACCTGAAATCAAAGCTGTCGGACCTTCTCTCACCACTACCTAACCTGTAATGGCAATTCTTGTGCTATGAAAACGCTTCATTCGTGGACGCAGCCGATCGCACAACTGCGACGAACCTCCAAACATCTTCGCAATTGGTTGTCATTCAGGATGTCTGACTCCTCCTGTACTGATGGTGAAGAGACAACCAATCGCCTAATTCCGCAAAAGCTAGCGTCTGTACCAGGAAAAGGCAATCCTGCTAACAGTAGGCTACGCCCTCATAAAATCAGTCCGCCCGTGATGTGGGTTCTGACGGTAGTCTCCTTTACGAGCGTGATGGGCAACCGCTACTACAATCAGCCGAAGCTAGATGTCGGCAAAGCAGCGCCCGAAACTATCCGAGCGCCCTTCGATGCCACAGTGGAGGACGCTAAAACAACAGAGGAAAAGCGAAAAGCCGCTCGTACAGGCTCTGTGCCTGTATTAATGTTCGATCAATCCATCACGCAACAAATCGCTCAGGAGTTGCAGCAAACTCTAGACAACGCAGAATCATTGCGTCAGATGAGCGGTCCTTTTCCGTTTGCGGAGACGAATGTTTTGAGCGATGCGACCCAACGCTATCTTCGCCAAACCAAGGAAGGGGAGTGGCAAGCTGTTTTAGCCCAAGTCAATAGTTCTCCAGCTGTTCAGTCCTCTGAATCAGCAACAGGTCAGTTGGATCGAACCCAGCCAACGCAAGATCTATCATTTGCTCAGGCCGTCAACGAACTTCAACGTTACCGACAGAGGGCTTTACCTCAAGAATTCTCTGCTCTGATCGATTCAATCTCTTTAGCTCGTCAGGGTTACACTCAGGCGTCGCATCAGTTGTCAGATTTACTCGGTGTTCAAGCGGGTCAACCCTACGATGCTTCGATCTTAGATTTATCCGATGAGGCTTGGCAGGAGACGCGAAGGGGTATCACAACTGCGTCGAAACGCATCCTTACCCAGGGAATTCCTCCAGGACTGCCCTCTAACATCTTAAATGAAGCTGTCAGGCTACAAGTGAATACACTTGTCCCTCCTGATGCCGAGTCGTTTGCCATTCAAGCGATCGCGCGCCTCTTGCAGCCTAACTTAACGGAGGATAAAGAACAAACCAAACGAATGGCAGAGCAGGCAGCACAGTCAGTTAACCCTGTAATGGTTTCCGTGCAACGGGGAGAGGTGATTGTCTATGCTGGCGAGCAAATTACCCAGGCCGATTTTGTCCTGTTGGATCATTTCGGACTGAGCCGTCGGGGAACCAATTGGCTGGGTTTAATTGGATTTGGTGGTCTCGTGACGGGTGCTGTCGGCATTTTTTGGCTAGTGGAACAGCGAGTACATCCCCGTCCGCGACGGCGCGATCGCATTTTGCTGCTGCTTTTAGCGCTCTCCACCCCCGTGCTGACGGTGTTTTCGATTCCCTATACCGACCTACCAGCGATTGGTTTGTTAATTGGCAGCTTTTATAGTCCGGCGTTGGGAGTGACGGTTGTCAGTCTGCTAGCTGGGTTAGTGGCACCCAGTCTGGCTGTCGGTTGGGACTATTTACTCGCTGGCGCTGCTGGCGGACTCCTCGCTGCCTTACTGGCTGGACGAATGCGATCGCGTGAAGAATTAGCGCTGTTGGGCGCTGGGGTTGGACTCACCCAAGGCGCTGTCTACTTAATTCTCAACCTCATACCGAGTGCTGCTATCGGTGCCGTTTGGTACACCGTACTCCAAGAAGCGGCTTTATACGGTTTAGCGGGTTTGTCTTGGAGTGTCGTAGCACTAGGAATATCGCCTTACCTAGAGCGCGTGTTCGACCTAGTAACCCCGATTCGTCTGGCTGAACTAGCCAATCCCAACCGCCCTCTCCTCAAACGCCTCGCCACTCAAGCCCCTGGAACGTTCCAGCATACCCTGTACGTTGCGTCTCTCGCAGAAGCCGCAGCGCGAGAACTGCATTGTAATGTCGAACTCGTGCGAGCCGGGACGCTCTATCACGATATTGGCAAAATGCACGATCCCTTGGGCTTTATTGAAAATCAGATGGGCGGCCCCA
>DATNPC010000379.1:0-9215 GCA_036703375.1 Allocoleopsis sp. | reverse complement strand
CAAAGTTTAACACCAGAGCAGCGAACTCACACGATAATTGCAGCGCGATCGCTCGGTGATATTGTCACCGACCCAGTTCGGGGTGAAATGCTTCAAGAAACAGTCGGGTTGCCCCTCAACCAGATGAGCGATACTCAACGGGAACTAGCTAAAACACTTCTCGAAGAATACGTCCACAATGTCACCAACGAGTTGGCAGACGCACAACTGCGACGAATCCATGAGGCGGGTTTAGACAAGATTCATTTTGCCTGGGCAGGGGGTCTTGAACCGGGACAAGCGCATTACTACCGACTGCACGGACCTACCGTTTTGATTGAGTACGACAACACGCAAAACAACGCTAACCATATTCACACAGTTTGGCGCGATTTGACCAATGATTTGGGCCGCGATTACTTACGAGAGCACTATGCAAACAGCAGTTCCTATCACACTCACCAGTAAAGCGATCTGAGATTTGAGCCTCAAATTTCCTTTGGAGTCGCGCACCGAGACTCACCTGATAGGAACTACAGGCATTCCCCTGCGATAGCAAACCGCTATACCCGTTGTCAGTTCTATCGTTCTCCATCACTGTACCAAGAGCTGACCGTCTGCGCGTCGGTTTTACAAACTGCATTTTTTCAAAAGTGCAGTTTTGTATTTATTCATTTTAAAAGTTTTGTAGTTTTTCAGTTTTGCATATTTGTCAAAATTCAACTTTGCAACATATACTTAATGAATATCTGCCAACGCTCACCGCGTTACTTGTTCAACGATGCAGACAGTCAGCTCCATATCCTTGGCTGGAGGTCAGGGGAAGACGACAATGGTTTTGTTCGTGGCTCGTCTGTTAGCCGCGAAGGGACATACGGTTTTGGCGATCGATGCCGACCCTCAGAGCAGCCTAACGACTTTCCTGGGTTTCACTGTGGAACCTGACAGCCCCACTCTGCTCGAAGTTCTCAAAAAGCAAGTCGATACTAAGGATGGGATTTACGAGACGAGGTACGACAATCTGTTTTTGATTCCCTCTGATGACGCTCTGGACACGGTGCAAGATTATCTGGCAGGTAGCGGCACGGGTGCTTTGACACTGGGGCGACGGCTCAAAAGTGTTGCTAAACTCTTTAACTATTGCCTGATCGATGCACCGCCGCAGCGATCGCAAATTTCCCTGACGGTAATTGGTGCGTCTGATGGGTTGATGATTCCGGTTGAAGCGTCGGTAAAAGGCTTACAGTCGTTGATTCGCACTCTGGAGTTGATTAATGAACTCAAGGAAGAGGATGAGACGTTTGGGGGGAGGGTGTTGGGTGTAGTTCCGTTTCGCGATCGCTGGGTGGGGTTGCGCCGCACGACGGAGAGTGAGAGCAATATTGAGTCGATGAAGCAAATTACTACCCAATGGTTTGAGGAGGATTTGGTGCTGCCCTCGATTCGCGAGTCGGAGAAGTTCAAGCAAGCGATTAACCGAGGATTGACGCTGCATGAAATGGGGCAGGAGGATTTGGCTTATCCAATTGAGGTTCTAGTAGACAAGATTTATTCGTTGGACGGTAGGCATGACAAATCCTGACATTCGTTCGCTGATTACATCCAAGTCGCGCCCTAAGGTAACTCCCCGCGATACCTCACTCTCGCTCAAGCGCTCTCTTGAGGTGGAGGAGGAAGCTGCTGCGCCTACTGAAATTAGTGATGCCGACGACTCTGCCCAAACTAATGCTGAGTCTCAAGAGTTACAGCGACTACAGGCGGAGTTAGACAACCTGCCACAGGTGGGGAAGCGGTTGGCTGTTCATTTAGAGCAAGGAATCAGAGCTGATTTACTGCGAGTGTGTGACGAACAGGAGATTACGCCAGAAACGTTTATTGAGGCAGCAATAGCTTTGTTGCAGTCCAAACCGGAGTTGAAAGAAGCAGTAGTAGCGGATGCGAAGGTGCGGTTGCGAACTCGCAAACGAGCTGGATTGGTCAAAAGGACAATGGCATTGGTACAAAAGTACAGTAGTTAAGCGCTAACTAATAAGAAAGTTCAGTTGCTGATTGAGGTTCGAGTTAAGGATGCTATGCGGTACGGAAGGGGTTGAGTGTGTGAGCGCCTTCTCTTTAGATACCTCTAGCCCGACTAGAATAAGTCTATGATGCTGGGTAGGAGAGCAAGATGGATATATCTATCCTTGAGCAGGTAATTGAGCAACTAAAAGTTATGCCCCAAGACTTGCAATGGCAGGTGCTAGAATTTGCCCGTACCTTAGCAGGTTCAACCATTCAAGGCGTTCCAGGTTGGCAACTGCTACGTTTTGCAGGTGCAATACCACCCGATGATATTCAGTTGATGCGCGAAGCAATAGAACAGGACTGTGAGCAGGTTGACACCGATGAGTGGTAGATACTTGTTGGACACGAACATCATCATTGCTCTGTTTGCAGATGAGGCAGCCGTCAAAAATAGACTTGCACAAGCGGATGAAGTTTTCATTCCCAGTATTGCCGTGGGCGAGTTATGTTACGGTGCCAGAAAATCAGGACGTTCAAAAGAGAATTTAGAACGTATTGACGAATTTGTAGCTAACAGTACTGTTCTCGAATGTGATGCACAAACCGCTCGTCATTACGGCGAGGTCAAACACAAGTTACGTCTTAAAGGTCGTCCGTTACCTGAAAACGATATTTGGATTGCAGCAGTTGCTCTGCAATATACGTTAATATTGGTTACACGCGATGCCCATTTTAAGGAAATAGAAAACCTACAAACAGTTGCTTGGTGAGTCGTGCGATCGCTGAATAAAGAAGTCAATCGGCAACGCTGGAGTGTCTTGCACTCAATCCGCTTCTGGCAATCGCTAAAATAAGCGGTATGCATAACGAAGATGGAGACGGAGTAAGGGTGGCGTTAGTGATTGTGCCACGCTTAGGCTTATGTAGCTTGAAACTTTTATATTCAATTTTTCAATCCAATGGGAAATTTGGGTCTTTCCCTTGTTGCCTCATTTCATACTCTTTAATAAATTGCTTAGCTGCAATTTTCTGCTTTTCTGTTAACCTACTGTCCTCAGCCAATCTCCTAACACGGTCAATAATTTGGAATGGCTCAAGGAAAGGCTCAAGAGACTTAGAGTCAAGCCTATAGCCTATTCTTTGAACTAAATCTGACCCAGAGTGACTAAATGTTTTACTGAGGAACTTCTCTAAGAAATTAATCAGACCTTTATCCTTGTCGATAGCTTTTTGTACCCACACCTTTACTTCATCCTCATTTGCCCACTCCCGCCAACTATACAAGATCTGAGGTAAATTGGGGATTGGCAGGAGAGAATTGCTCTGTGCAGCATCTCGCACTCTCTTCAAGACAATATCTTCTAATTCATTAAGATGCTCCGTGGTAACAATCCATTCTTCTTCCGGTTTAGGTCGAGTAGATCCAAACTTACCTTGCTGCTGACCTAATATTGCTACTTCCCGAACAATCATTGAGAAGGCTTTACCATTTGATACCTCTTTCAATATCTCAAATCGTTCTAACTCATCAAAGCGACGTAAAAGTTGCCAACTGATACGCCCAATTCTCATGTCATTCCCAAAATCAAACATTCCCTGTCGTTCATCTTCAGGACGCAAAAGCTGATCGCCCACATCAAACAAAGCTTTTACAACGGTTGGAATGCAATTTAAAGGAATGTCTGTTTGGGTGAAATCCTCAAGCTGTTCTAGAAATGCGCGAACTCTGGTTGTACCATCAGGGCGTTCTTGCTCAGCCAGTTCTAAAAGCTTTTTCCCAAATGCTTTTGCATTGCCAGCTAAAGCAAGGATAGCTTGCATTTCAGTATTCGATAAGTTACCTTCGGGTACTGCTAAACAAAAGTAGACTGGAAATATCTCCAAGCTGCATACACGAAGTTCTCTACGCCATGATGACGCTGACTCAGCGCCGTAGTAAGTATTACCCCAAACAGCTTCTAACTTGGGAAAAAGACGCTTTAATAGGTTTTTGACTGGCTCTCTATCTCCATCTTGAATCTGAGCAATCCAAGAATCGTGAAGAGGTTTGATTACCTCTACTCTGGAACTGGGAAAACTCCTATCAGTAACATATCCCGCAAATTCTTCAGGATGTTTGCGGATTATATCATATATCACTGGGCAAAAAACTCGCAGCGATTCAATGGCAATGAAATCAACAGGGTTTACTTCACCTTTGACCGCTGGATAGGTCACACTTAAAGTGTTTATCAGACGAACGATATCACGAGGTGTCCTAATAAAATGATCTATTCCTGCAAAGAAAACGTTAGCCCAATGCGTTTGGTCAAATAACTGTTCCGGTGTATCAGCAAGTATTGCATCAAGTTTTATAAGTAGTCTGCGGAGTGACATTTTATCGGGAAGAGGTAGCTCAAAGGGAACTTGGACAATTTTTTCAAGGTAGGCTTCTCCAGATATTCCCTGTGTTTCTTTTAGAGCTTTTACAACAACCTCCTTATCGAAAAGTAAAAGATAAATAACATTAGGAAAATTTGCAACGGCTTTGACGACACGGAACAGTTGCCTGATTTCTTCAGCGGTCAGCCTGTCAATGTCATCAATGACGACTACTATTCGTCTTTGCTGCTTTTTGAGTATTTTTTCGACTTCTTCTTTTAATTTGTATACATCCTTTTGCCGCTCCAAAAATCTAGCGATTACCTTACCGCCTTTAGCATAAGGAACAGGAGCTTCAGAGACAGTATCGGCAAAACTAGCTATTCTCTTTGTCAAGCCCTTTGCTACGGATTTCAATTTATTGCTTAAGACAGCTTGCAATTGGTCAAAGAAGCGCTTTGTAAGGTCTTCATGCCCAGAAAACCACCAGGGATTAAATGGTACGATAATAGGTTGCTCACTCTCTGGTTTCTGCTCAAGGTAGTGAACTATAAAGTTCAACAGGGTCGATTTACCCGAACCCCAAGCCCCATAAACTGCCATAACGAACCCATCAGGAGGAGACATTTGGCAAATACTGTTTGCAAGATTCTTAGCGAATGGGGCATACCCTAATCGATCATCATTAGGATCGATTAAGGGATTATCTGCCGATAGAACATTAATATTCTCAGGTGCAACTCCAGAATTATTTTCCGTCTGTGCCATGAGATGTCTTTCCTTTCTCATATTCCATAATGGCTTAGTGTAACTGAGCAAAGGGTTAAGATTTCTCTCGGCGATCGTTCGGGTAGTTAGGGATACATAGTTCCCCACAAAACTACCTTGACGACAGCTCAGCCCGTACAAAAGCAACGGCACTCTCCCAATTAACAGTTTGATGCAGCAAAGAGCGGGTGAATAGCTCTTTTACAGCACGGATTTCTTCTTGTGTGAGGTTCTTCACCAAATGCGCCGCATAAGAAGGTCTATTCGTTGCAGAAGTAGTCGCAAACCAGCGCTCGATTAAGGCAGGTGTAATATGCATTTGGGTAAGCTCACGCTCTTCATCCACTTCAACCACCAACCCCACCGACTCCAAGGCAACCCGTAGCTCATCCGTATCCCAGTTCACCATTGGGTCTAACTTGTCAGTGTAAATCGCCTCTTCCGCTGCCACTAATCGCTGGTACAAATCTGCATCTAGCTTCGACTTGTCGAGTAAACGATAAAGCCGTTGCGTGTGGCGTGGCACCGTCTCAGCGAGTACCAAGACTCCCGACTGTTGCAGCAATTGAGCTAACAGTTTAGCTGCTGCGAGTTTATCCGGTTCATGGATAAGCGCATTACGCCCGATGATGCAGTCAAACCGAATATCGGGGACTTGGGTGGCTAAAACCTCTGGCAACTGGGTTAAGGTAGAACTCAACACAAAAGGACGCTTGAGGAGAGGAAGTGCTGCCACCTGTTCTTGTAGAGCAACAGCTTCAGCCGATGTGCGAGTACAGGCATAAACTCCACCTTCTGGTACCCGACGCAAAGCTTCAAATGTGAGTAAACCACTGCCTGCATTCAAGTCCAAAACAACATGATGACGCTGAAGTTGAGCTAAAGTGAAAAGGCGATCGCGTACTTTCTCCAACTGCTCACCCACCTGACTCAATGTCCGTTGCAACCAACGGTCAACCGTGCGGTCAGTGGGTCCTGTTGTTAGCACTTCAACAGGTGAGACAAAAACACCCTCTGCCACCGCTTCCAACTGCGCTTCCCTTAGACGCGCTACCTGCGTCTTAATTTCTCCTTCAAACCCCTGTGTTGAAGGTTGATAAAACACCTGCCCCTGCAAACTACTCGGCAAACACTGTTGAGCCACCCAATGGTCGCGGTAGGCATGAGGATAAAGATAACCTGCGCCATGCCCCAATCCTTTCTTGTCCCGGTTGGCATCCTTGAGGTGATTGGGTACTTCTGCCTCCCGTTCCTTCTCAACCACCGCTAGCGCATCAAAAAAGCCCATGACGCTGTTCGACTTGGGAGCGTTGGCGAGATAAAGCGTAGCTTGAGCCAAGTGATAGCGTCCTTCCGGCATCCCCACCCACTCAAAGGCACTCGCACAGGCATTAACTATCACTACAGCATTAGGGTCAGCCAGTCCTACATCTTCACTCGCTAAAATTAACATGCGCCGGAAAATGAAGCGAGGGTCTTCCCCGGCATAAACCATTTTGGCTAGCCAGTATAAAGCCGCATCCGGGTCAGAACCCCGCAAACTTTTGATAAAGGCACTAATGGTATCGAAGTGAGCGTCTCCTTCTTTGTCATAGAGAACTGCCCTCTGCTGAATCGATTCCTCCGCGACAACCAGCGTAACGTGAATGACGCCATCAGCATCAGGGGGTGTTGTCTCGACGGCTAATTCTAAGGCATTGAGTAATGAACGAGCATCACCGTTGGCGACATTAACTAGGTGAGCGATCGCATCCGGCTCTACTATTACAGATAGCTGACCATATCCGCGTTCTGGGTCAGTTAGCGCCTGCTCAAGGACGCGGCGCAAGTCCGCTTCATCGAGCAGCTTGAGTTGAAAGATGCGCGATCGGCTCACCAAAGCTTTGTTAACTTCAAAGTAGGGATTTTCTGTAGTTGCGCCAATCAGAATAACCGTCCCGTTCTCCACCCAAGGGAGCAGAGCATCTTGCTGCGACTTATTGAAGCGATGAACCTCATCAACAAACAGGATAGTGCGCTGATTGTGTTCCTTTTGGCGTTTTTGAGCGGTAGAAATTGCATCTCGAATCTCTTTTACCCCAGACAGGACGGCATTAATTGCAATGAAGTGAGCGCGAGTGGTGTTGGCAATAATCCGAGCGAGGGTTGTTTTCCCGGTACCCGGTGGACCAAAAAAGATGACCGAAGAAAGTTGGTCAGCTTGAATCGCACGGCGCAACAGGCGTCCAGGTCCGATAATGTGGTCTTGCCCGATGAATTCATCAAGGGTGCGAGGACGCATCCTAGCAGCGAGGGGTGCCTCGTTGTCCGCTAATTGTTGGCGCTTCTTGTCGAACAAGTCCGTTTTCACCCGAAAAGCAAATCGGCATTTGCCAGTATAAGGCACCCTTTATCAGCTAGGAATCATTCTAGAAGGGTAAAAACTTGTGCTTGGTGCTGGCAACTGTCACAGAAGAATCCGACAGCTAATCCTAAAGCACTTCTTTGCATAGACCTAATAGGGCATCGTAATCATTTTCTATGAAAGAAGATGGCTACTCAATTTCCATGTGTCGTTGCCGAAATCGATACATGGCACAAATGATTACTCTGTTGGCTTTATAACCGAGACAACCTGTAAGTTAATGTGCCAACTCAGCTTTGCTTGATATGAAATATTTTCGTCAAACCCTTCACCAACCGCAGCTTCTTTTTGCAACCTTAATGTTAACGGGTATTTTGTCCTTGAGTGTTGGTGTGACAAAAGCACGAGCCACAGCCGCTAACTCTCCAGGAGTCCTCCTCACTGCTGAGAACAACCAATATGATTTGGCTATCTTGCCTTCATCCATTGCTAATGTTGTTTTGAAAACAGCGTCTCAACGTACAGGATTACCCACATCTAGTCTCCGCATTACTAACTCAATAAAGATTGAAGGGAGCAGCAGTTGTCTCGGTATACCTCCCGGTCCCGGTGAAGCGTGTACGGCTGATTTAGCGCCAATTTGGCAAGTAACTGTAGCAGGCGGATATCAACAATTAGTTTATCATACCAGTATAGACGGTGCCAAAATTAAGCTGAATCAAACAGCAAGCTGGAATATCAAACTCTTAGCAGCGAGTTCGCTGTTGATAATAGTTCCTTTGTTGGCTTTTTATGCATATCGCACAAGGGTTAGGGAAAAAATTTCCTGACCCGGAAATTCCCATAAAAAACTATCTTGGTAGAGGTTTGCTGATATCTTTTTTAATTTATAGTTTAAGAGATTCCGGGAGCCTCTATCTCACTACTGTTTCTTCAGGAGGGCGATTGTCCTTGTGTCAGCTTAGCTCCGGTTAAGTTGGCTCCACTCAAGGTAGCTTCATCAAGAATAGCCCCTCGAAGATCGGCAAAGCTTAAATTCGCCCCTGTCAAATCTGCCTGAGTGAGGTTTGCATCATTCAAAGAAGCCTTGAAAAGATTCGCCCCTCTTAGGTTAGCTTCGCTAAGATTTGCCCTAGTCAGGAGAGTCCTATACAGAGCAGCCTGACTCAAATTAGCTCCATTCAAAGAAGCGTCACTTAAGTCTGCCGACGTTAAGTCCACTCCACTAAGATTTATCCCGCTCAGGTTAGCAAAAGAAAGCTTCACGTTACTTAAGTTGCATTGACTCAAGTTCTCCTCGCAAAGAACAGCACATCTCAAGTTAGCGTTAGCAAAATTACTTTCACCTGCTGCATATCGCCTCAAAAGTTCATCTGTACTTAATCTGGCTAACAGAGCCGTTGAATCTCCCTGATGACACCATGACGCTCCTACCAAGTTAGCTGCCGTGTTAACAGCTACTTTGTCAGATGAAGGCATGACAATACCGTTGCAACCATCCCATTGACCACCAAGCATAAATGCAATGTCAGAAGCAGCAGCAGAGGAGTCAAACAACAAAACTTCTGTTCTACGCCCTGACAATAACTTCATACCCGTCAGTTGGTTTAGGGCTAAGGAAAATCTTTTTTGTAGGGGGTTTTTCATTCTGGATGTATGAGTGAGGCAAGAAATAGCCAGCCTGCTCGCAGCTTGCTATGCACTGAAATTGTGCCTAATGCCAACCTCTATATCCATATGGGGTCTCTACTTTACGGGT
>DATNPC010000378.1:0-2170 GCA_036703375.1 Allocoleopsis sp. | reverse complement strand
GGTATCCGTTGCCTTACAGCAGTAAATCAGACACCGACAAGACCCCAGGGCTTGCCCTAATTCCTGCACGGCAACGTCAAGGATTTCCTTGGGATTTAAACTGCGTCGAATGGCTGTCGTAATCGAGTTCACCAAGCGCTCTTTCTGTTCCTGGGCAGAAATGGATTCATAGGCTTTGAGCAACTTATACTGACCTGCCTGTAAATACGTGACCAAGCGCTGCACGAAGGGGTCGGGATTGGTTAAATCGGCAGATGAGGCAAAACGGAGTGCGGAGGCATTTCCTAAATACAAAGATTTTGCCTCCTGAATTTTGTCCGTCAGTTCGGGTCGATACGCTGCAATGCGAGTCAGGAGAATCTCGGCGGCTTGTTCGCTGACTTCGCGGTCGAACGTCCAGATGCCCTCAAAGCGACGGGAGGGGTCAATCTCTGAACTGGTAGTATCTACTACGATTGGCGATCGCTCTCGACAAATCAGGCAGCTAGCATAACTTTGCCCGATTACGACTAAATGCCACTCTTGAGCTAGTGCATCGGCTGGATCGAAGGCTACAGTCTCGTAAAAGTTTGAGCTATTCTTGAAGTCGGTTTCCGGTGCGGCTAGTACGTAAACTTGATGCGTCCGTTCGGCAATTCTTCGATAGCGGTGCGCTTCCTGACGGTAAAATCGCTCGCGTTGAAAGTTAGCAATCACCAAGGGTTCGTCTGTTCCAGCCAAAACCTGATCTTCCATGGCATGGGAGAGTGCGGTCAAAGAAGACTTGAAATATACTTGGGCCCGCAGTTGTGGCATGACTTGTAATAAGCTAGCCAGCACGGAAGTCGCGATCATCATTAATATTTTTTCGGTTTTATCCAGCCATCATTGACATTACACGGCACTGGCTGTAATGGGGCTTAGGTTTCCCTAATGACCCGCAAGCCTTGCGTTCATCAAGTTGTTTTGAGAGAGTCGGTCAGGCATTTACCCAACTTAGTGCTATCAGCCTAGCGGTCTTGCCAGCGATCGCCCTGAGTCATTCAGATTTTTAGACCGTCCCTCTGAACTTATCGTACAAAACAAAGAGATAGTTACTAGATAGCCGACCCGTAACTTCTGAAAAGTTTGTAAAATAACTTAACCTAATTGAGCAAGTTTTATATCCTACAGCAGATGAAAAACCTTCTGTATTCAGCTAATGTGCCGATTTCTTTCGTAGATTCTGCCGATGTTTTCTGATAGAAGTCGCAGATAACTTTAGATAGGTCTTTTAGTTTTGCCCCTCAGCGGAAGTTACGGCGCTGAGGGGTAGATTTGCAACGCTTGAGAATTGGGTCAGGCAATCTTCCCCGACACCACTCGCAACCCGCGACTGCCTAACTCATACACTCATACACGGAGTATTTATGCTCATGGCAAAACCGAACATCTGTAGCACTTGCATCTACTTCTACTTTTCTGAGTCCTGTCTGCTGCGCTGTGCTGCGAATCCACTTGCTTGCGAGAATTACTGTTGTAGTTGTCCAGAGTGGCAGCCACCGCATCACCCCCCAACACTTGACCTAAAAAACTTTTACCAGATTATTTCCATCAAACCCGCGCTCTATCGGATTGAGTGGTGGGGGGAGGATAGCATGCACTTCTGGGATTATCGAAAATTTCATACGATTGACCAAGCCCAAGTCGCGGCACTAGCTGCGATCGCTCAGTACAGATTCAATGGAGATTGTGGTGATGCGTACCCGATTAACAATGATTTGAGCGAAGGTGATACATTATATCGCTTTTGGCTAATTTGCACAAGCTGGGAGGAGGCATTGGAGCTGATCGACCCTCAAACCAACGATGTGTACCGCTTTCCCTTGAGTGACAACAATATCCCTAGACAACAAGAGATCCAGCGTGCCAAAAACTGGATCGATGCCTTTGAGGAAAAGCGCTCCATCATGTCCTATCAAATCCAGTCGGGTTTTATGGTGACACTGAATATGGTCTCAGCTCCTTGCATCCAGCCATTGCAGCAATCAAATTAACCCAACTCGCAGATGTGAACCGCCTGCACGTTGTCCTGGGCGTTTACTCTGTTACTCATACACTGTAATCTTTGTCAAGATTGCAGCTGTTTGAGTTTGTTTTGTGCAAACAGCAGTAGTTCTTGGGCTTCTAGATACGCTGTTGTTCCTGGTTG
>DATNPC010000377.1:0-2776 GCA_036703375.1 Allocoleopsis sp. | reverse complement strand
GTGGCAATTTCCAAGGCTTCTCGTTGCGGTTCGTTTAGGTTATCGCCTCGGCGCAGCGTACTTTGCAAATAACCCGAAACAATGGTGAGGGGCGTTCGCAACTCATGGGAGACATTGCTGACAAATTGCCGTTGTTGCTCTAAGGCATCGCGCAGACGAATGAGCATTTGGTCAAAGGTATGCGCGAGTTCCTTCACTTCACTAGGCGCATTATCCAGATTGATTTGAACTTCACCCAAGCGATCGGCAGATATACTTTCTGTTAATTTACTCATGCGTTGTAGCGGTTGGAGCGATCGCTGCACGTAAAATGCGATCGCGGTAGCAATCGCTCCAATGGATAGGAAACTGGCAATTGCTAGATTCTGCATTAGGCTCAAAAACATCAGTTGATCGCTAGTGATATCCTGAGCTACGTAAAGCTGACCTAACGTTTGATGGTTCACCTCCAAGGGAGTGCCACAGACTACCCAGTAGCGTCCGTTGGCATGGAATAGTTTGGGTGAGAACGTCTGAGAAAGAGATAGCAACGAGTTCCCTCGATCGCTAGTTTTAAAAGCAGCAGATTGAGCCGTAACCTTACCATCAGGACGCCGCACAAATAAGAGGGTATTATCCGTTGTCAGATTAGCAACTGCCTTTTGCATCGCGGTTTCCGGCGGAACCATCTCGTTGTAGATTCTCAAATCCTGGGGCAGGCGATCGGCAATGTACTGGATATTTTGCTTGTGAGTACCAATGAGAATGCTTTGCATCTTCCAACCTGTCCAAGCGGCAACGCTGCCTAGTCCCACTGCGGCAAAAGCTGCAATTCCTATCGTCAGGCGCACCCGTAGCGAACGGGGGTCGATTTTTTGCCAAATTCTACCCATTGGTTCTGGTAAACGGCTGGGCAATTTCATCCATTTTGGTCTGCGACAATAATCATGAAGTGCTGTGGCTATTCTCTTTCTTTAAAGCTACACAGAATAGATGATTATCCTCCAAGCCGTTGATGAATTTTTGCTTAGAAAACAAGAATTGGCACTTCTACGGTCTTGTTTGAGACGCAAGCGGGGTGAAAGAAGTTGTTTTGGTATAATGGTCAACTCATTCAGGGAAATACTTTAGATATCGCTAGTGATGACCCTGGCGTGCTTTATGGTGCAACAGTTTTTACAACCTTGCGGGTTTATTGCAAATCATTAGAGCATCCCTTAACCCATTGGAACGCTCACTGCGATCGCCTTTTATCGAGCTTAAAAATATTCGGTTGGAGGTTGCCAGATTGGCAGCGATTGCGAGATGGCGCGCAGGTGTTGAGCGCATCTTATCCAGTGTTAAGAATGACCATTTTCCCCGATGGGCGGGAGTGGATCACCGGGCGTTCTCTCCCATCCGACTTAGCCCAACGTCAGCAACAGGGAATAACCGCATGGGTAGCTGAGGATTCAGACTATCAGCGAGCGCTTCCTGCTCATAAGACTGGAAACTATTTAACGGCTTGGCTGGCTCAACAAGCCGCGCGTCAACGAGGAGCCGCTGAAGCAATTTTAGTGGGAACGGATGGGAGCTGGTTGGAAACGAGTACGGGTAATCTTTGGGGTTGGCAAGACGGCTGTTGGTGGACGCCACCTTTATCAGCAGGCATACTACCGGGAATTGCGCGATCGCAATTGATTGACTGGCTGAAGTCTCGTAATTGTCGAGTGCAGGAGACACCTTGGGAGGCTCAGCAAGTGTTGGAATTTGAAGCGATCGCTTATACAAATAGTGTGGTAGAAGTGATTCCCATCCACACCGTCTTCAACTCGCATACCTCTCTCAAATACGACCCGTTTCACCCCAGCTTCGAGCAATTGCGAAGCCTGTGGACGCTACAGTAGCAAGATTGACCCAGACAAAAAACACTGCTCCGAAAAGTGGAAGGGAGAATTAACTTTTCGGATAGGTTTTCAATGGTCTCAAGTACCGTTCAGTTACAAAGGTTCTTGCTGCTCATCTTGATAGAACAAGGCTTCACAAGCGATCGTCAAGCCCACAATCAGGAAGCAAAATACTAGTAACCATACTCCTACCATGAGTATCACCTCCAGTAGAGTTCCTTACTTCCTAGATATCTCTAATCCCTCGGAGTAGATGCTTTTTGATTCAATTCTTAACAACAAACGTGCTAGTCAAAGCGGGAACCACGATCGCGTTTTGACGGTACCCTGGAGAGTACTGTCGCACTTGGGGATTAGCCTGCTCGCTCACAAATGTGTCGGTTTGGAGGAAGATGGAGAATGTCGCCTTCCAACATGATTCGATGACGCTTGCGATCGCATTAACTTCAGACAGCATTAACAACCTAGATTTGTCTCCAGTCACGACAGTCATTGACAAACTGCTTGATGAGGGAGCGATTGCCTCCCAGGAACAGCAGCTCCAGTTTGAAATCGACTATCCTCGCGAACCTACCGATCCGCGAGAACTTTCGGAAATACCTGAAGTTCGGTTATGGTTTATTCGCCTTGACGCTCGATATCCCTGGTTGCCCTTTCTGCTGGATTGGAAAGCGGGCGAACTGGCTCGATACACGGCAATGCTCGTGCCGCACCAGTTTAGCCGCACCGAAGGCATCCAGTACAACCCTGAAGCCTTAGAGATTTTCGTGATGCACAAAATCTTTGCTTTAACCAACTGGCTGAAGCAGCAAGGACTTCCCAGTCAATCGCGATCGCAATCCATGGCTCAAATGCTGGGTTATGAACTAGATGGAGCCTTTTTTGAATTGCTGGATTCTCAATAAATTGAT
>DATNPC010000376.1:0-13170 GCA_036703375.1 Allocoleopsis sp. | reverse complement strand
TACCGTCTATGCACTAGGACTGCGTAGTAGGGTTCAAGGGATCGGGATCCAACAAGATCTTACGTCCAGCACAAGCCAAAGGGCTGACTGGCCAAGTGCGGCAGGCTCACCACAGAGTGGATTTGTGATGGTTGGGGGTGGGGCAAAAGCCAACTGGACTGGAAACGGCAGTCTGCTTACCGCCTCCTATCCCTCAAATTCCAGTACCTGGCTTGCAAAGTCGAAAGACCATGTAAGGTCGGATCCAGCCACGATTACTGCTTACACTGTAGGAATTAAGGTATCGGTAAGCGGTTAACCTGAAAGTGCCTAAGCTGTAGGTTGGTTCGCAGCATGAAACTCAGTACGGCTATTCCTTCTACCCACAGATGCGATCGCTGTAGCGAGAGGGTGATCGCTGGCAGTTGGTACAAGTTCTTTTAGACTCTCTAAAACGGGAAGCCAACCCCAAGCCAAAGCAGGGAAACCTGTCGCGTTTACGAGGTATCGCTAAGATTTCGGCAGCTACAGGGGAAGGTAATGCCCAAGCGGATTATGTCACCTATCTGATCGAGAAGTATCAGTAATGCGAGTTCTGGCGGTACTGGAGCAGGCTCTTGCGTTGAATTTCGAGGATTTTGAAGACGCACTACAGTATGCCTGTGCGGTAGTGCATAGCGTTAATGCCATCGTAACTCGTGATGTCTCTGGATTTACAAACCCGGAGATTCCTGTAGTGCTGCCTGAAGACATTGATACTATCAATGGTGGTGAGTGAAGAAATTAGACCTGTTTTGAAAGTCTCCTTTCATTACTGGAGTGTGAACAGGTGTTGCGGGGAAGAGATTTGCCAGGTATTGCCATGATCTGAAAGTCTCTGGGTGTAAGGGTTTCAGATTTCGCTCCGACGAGAGTGACAAAAGAGCGCTAATCTGACACCTGTGACAAATAATTTGGCTAATCTACAAGAACGAGCATGGAGGGATTTGAACCCCCGGCCCTCAGAACCGGAATCTGATGCTCTATCCACTGAGCTACATGCCCTTGTATATAAAAATCAGTATATCATGCCTGCTAATCAGTCATCAGGTCTTTTGGTTGAGCAACGTAATTCACCTGGACACAGAACTGGAGGCAAGTAGGGTGAGGCGATCGGCTTGACCCTTTAATCGCAGCATTCTACGAGATACTTTGCTTCGCACTAGGACTTATTGCAAACGTAATTTATTTTACTTCTTAGATTTATTCTTTTTTCTTATTTCTAGATTTTTGTCTCAAACTTGCGTACACTTAATCCAGGCTATGCACATAAATGACTGTTTCAGCATATTTAGCCACTATTTTTAGTATAAAAACTATCAATGTTTTTAGCCGAAATACGTAGTTACTAGAACAAATTTTGGCTCCTAAAAGTGCAACAATTAAAGAATAATTACAGAGTTAATTACTGTCCTGTTTCAGCCTAATAGCTATGTAAGATTAGCTACCAAGACTAGAGCACTTGTTAGTCCGTTGAAGTGTCTAATGACACAGAGTCCCTGAAATTTACAGCGCTGTCTCTACCAGGATGAGGCTGAATTTCAGCATATTCGCTGAATTCATCCAGCAAGCCGTTCAGCGGTGACTAGACAAGTAAACCCAATCTTAGGGAAGGAAGGTATCTACAGCAAGTGCCAGTCCTGCCCTCACTAGTTTTGGTTAAGGCTCAGACAATGCCTTGAAATTTTTGTGTGAGGATCTTAACGATGAACCGAGAGCGGCTGACTTTAGTCAGTGGGCTAAGTTTACTGTGCTTACTCGCTGGCTCTTTACCTAGCAAAGCCGTAGCAGCTATCGAAGGCAAAACGGCTGAATTGCTACCAGAAAATCAGATTAAAGATTTAGCAAGTCAACCAACGAGTAGTGCGGATAAGGCGCAGGAAAGCGTTGCCACTTCAGCATCCGAGAACTCAATCATCGCATCAACGACATTAACGCCCGCAGAGCTTAATAGCCCAGTCGCACGTAGTAGCCGGGATACAGTACGCCAAGATTCAACGGCAGGGAGTGACAATCCACTGGCAGATATTAATTCCGCGACGCTGCCAAGTCCGAGCAACGAACTATCCACACCACAGAGCAGTTCAGCTCAGTCTGCTAATTCGCAACCTGTTCGCTCCAATCTTCTGGCACAACAAGTCGAGGACAATGCTGTAGAAGCATCGCCAATGAGACAGGTCAACTCGGTGTCTCAACTTCTGGGAGACGGTGCTTCAGATACATCATCAATGGGACAGGTAACGTCTGTCTCTCAACTGTCAGACGTTCAACCTACGGACTGGGCTTATGAGGCACTACGCTCTTTAGTCGAACGCTACGGTTGTATTGCTGGCTATCCGGATGGCACCTTTCGCGGCAACCGTGCGATGACTCGTTATGAATTTGCAGCTGGTTTGAATGCTTGCTTGCAACAAGTCGAACGATTAATTAGTGCAAATACTGGGGGTTTAGTCACCAAACAAGATTTAGCAACTTTACAACGGCTAGTTGAAGAATTTAGGACGGAATTGACAGCTCTAGGAACGCGAGTCAATAACCTAGAGGGACGGGTTGCGTTTTTAGAAGACCATCAGTTTTCCGCTACCACCAAACTGAGGGGTGAGGCTATCTTCTCGGTTGTGGGTGCGACGGGGGGAGAACCAGGAGCTAAAGACCCTAACGTGATTTTGGTTGACCGGGTGCGGTTGAACTTCAACACCAGTTTTACTGGGAAAGACTTGCTAATTACCGGGTTGCAAGCCAATAACTTTGGCGGTGATGTCACGGGTGCTGGTAGCGTTCAGGGAACTTTGTTCCCCGGAAGCTCTTTCCTGAGTGAAGGGATGACCAAACTGAGTTTTGAACCTCAGTTTCCCAGATTTAATCCTCAAGATCTTTCATCGGTTGCTTCTAACTCCGTTGAGCTTTACAAGCTCCTGTATATTTTTCCCTCTGGTCTGAAAAACTTAACCTTATTTGCTGGGACAGCCGCTGAAGTCTCCGATGCTTTCCCTGCGATTGTTCCATTTTCCAGCGAAGGACAGGGAGCTATCTCTCGGTTTGCGACATTGAACCCGGTTCTCCGCGTATCGGGCGGTACTTCGCAAACAGGGTTAGCGTCTGCGGTTGGTTTTATCTGGACTCCTTCCCCTAAGTTTGATTTACGTGCTTTATACGGTAGCGTCAACGCCGCTATTCCCGGACAGGATGCGAATAACGTTTTGGGAGCAGGGTTCTTTAGTGGCAGTACAGTGGCAGCGGCTCAACTTACGCTCAAGCCGACTAATAGTATTGATATCGGTTTGAACTATGCTCATAGCTACCACGACCTCAATATTCTTGGGATTGGCACGTCCAGATTTTCGGCTAGCCCTTTGTATATTCCGGGTGTCACAGACTCTCTGACAGGAGCTTTAAACACGCCCGTCAGCATTAATTCTGTCGGTGCGACTGTAACCTGGCGCTTCACGCCCAAGATTGCGTTTACGGGGTATGGAGCCTATTTCTTTGTCGATGCGGCGGCTGGAGCGGATGCTTCGTCCAATTTCAGCAGTTGGATGGCGGGTTTGTATTTCCAAGACTTACTCAAGGCAGGGAATACAGCAGGTATCCTCTTCGGACAACCCCTGTACCGAGTCAGTGCTGACGGTGCTGCTCGGCTGACAGAACCGGGTGTTGACCGAGCAACGCCTTACCATTTAGAGGCTTTTTACAGCATGAAGGTCACCGACAACATTAACATTACCCCTGGCGCATTCGTCCTGTTTAATCCGGAAGGTGACTCCAAGAACGATACAACCTTAGTAGGCGTACTCCGTACTACTTTCTCGTTCTAGGAGAAGGGTGCTTCTAGGATGACTGCGTTGATTTTCTAGAACACCATGACCTTATTTGGAAAATCTTGCCCTTTGCGACTCAAGGACGGGAACTAATTGAGTCATTCTTGCCTCCTGTATCTCAAGATCGGGGGGCGCTTTTTTTATTCAATCAACTTCTGCTCGCTATCTCCATCAAGCCTTGATATCAGAACGGACACCGTGCAGCGAGCAGGTGGCGAATTTAAGGATGGGGCTTCTGCTGAAGTTTGTTGAAAATTTTGCGGAGATAGCAAGCGTCGGAGTGAAGAAACAGGAAGTGAGACATGCGTCTTGCTAAACACAAGAACAGGACTGCCTACCTTTAGAGAGATTACGATGCCAGAGTTGAATCCCAGTAAATCTTTTTTCAATGCACTTGTGGTAGTCCTTTTAGGAGCCTTATTTGCCACAGGAGCTACGATCTCTGATTCATTAAAACAGAATAAAGCGATCGGCGGCGTTCTCCATACGAGTTCGGAATTTAATCTTTCGGGTAAGACCAACCAATAATTAAACGCAATCGCGAAGCTATAGCAATTCTCAATAGTGTTCCTATAGGAGAACTAAGCTGTTAGGCATCTAAACTGAGTATAAGGGACTTCCAAATAAAAAAATTTCCAAGGCTCTAGCTGCCAAGTCTGAGTTAGCTGCATACCTTGGATAATTTATTGCTTGGAAGCCCTTAAGTAGAAAGCTAAACCTTTATGCCTGAATCTTGACAGCGAATCCGAATAAGTGATTTAGATGTTCAACAGCTTAGTCAATAATTTGTGGGCTGGGAGCTTGGACATTGATATCTGCCTGAGACAAGTTAGGAATCGTCCATTGGGTTTCACCTGCTTTGAACACATGAGCAGGAGCCACATTCAATTCAATTGCACCTGTTGCAGGATTTGTTCTCACAATTGATTGAGTTCCGTCTACAAACTTGACGGCAAGGGGTTCCGTTAACGCTTGCGCTTCTGCATTGGGGCCGAGAACTACCTGAGTTCCCGCAGGTAGATAATATCCATCGCAATCCCAATCATCATCCGTTTCCTCACCCGCAGCTAGGTAATAGAGTTGTGTCGGAGACTTCTTCGGCTTGTTGGCATACACTGCCAATGTCCCGGTGGTTTCGTTATGGCACTGCGCCCGCTTACGAGCAGTTTCCATCACGTACTTCTGCTGTTGCAACTGGCTGAGCGTTTGCTGATAGGATTCGGGCGTGTAACCTGCTTGCTCTGGATTGTCCTTGGCTTGCAGTAACTGGTTGATGGCTTGCGTTACTTCTGCGTAATCTGTTCCTTTCGTGAAGTCTTTACCTGCCCAAGAGGGAGGGGCAATGATGAGGTTGACCAGAAGTACGATCGCGACGAGAGCAATTTTGAGAAATTTCATGGAATACTCCTTAGTTTGAGATTACTGGACATTCCAACTAAAAATATGGTACAAAAGTTGGAAATTAACTTATGACTTAAGTTAGGTGTGCAAGAAAAAGACATGAATTTAAACTTGCACGTCACTTGTCTATTTCAGAACTTTCAATATTTGTCCTTGGGCGTGTAGCGTTTGACTAATTGTTGTGACTAGCTTCAACAGGTAAAGACCAGTAATCACGAGCGTCAGTACTGCTAATCCTGGATTTTCTAAAGTGCGGCTATCAACGAGAATTAACACTCCTAAACTAATCAAAACCAAGGGAACTAGATAATTACCGTAACGAGTTAGATTATCTGCGATCGCAGAAACTTGGGTAAGTTTGTAGGCGGCAAGACACCACACACCCACCAGCGAGAAAAACACGCCCAGAATGATGACTAAATTTTGCCAGGTACAGCTGGCAAACAGCGGCATGTAGATTCCAATGTTATCACCGCCATTAGCAAAGGTTACCGCTGCAACACTATACGCCTGGGGTGAGATAACGCTGCTAAACCAAGCGGGCTGCGCTGGTGTTTCGTTTTGTTCAGCATCATTGTCTTCATCTGAATTCACTAAGCGGCTGATGCCGATCGCAATGGGAACCAACCCCAGTAGGCCAATGCAGGGACGCGGCAATAACAAACTACCAAAGAAACTGGGAAGGCTGGTGAGAACAAGGGCAGCAAAGCCAATATACTGTCCGGCAACGATGTGGCGCTTGCGAAAGATGGCATTGACCTGGGAAAAGAACAACATCAGAATCAAAATGTCATCTAGGTTGGTTGCCGTGAAGGCGGTAAAGCCGGTTGAAATTGCCGTAATAAGTCCGTTCATGTCAGTTCAATTCTCCAAATTCTTTAGTGCCTAAAGTCCGGACTTTTAGGCGATACTGTAGCAATCCTGTTGAGAGTGTGAGAGATGTATTGAAGGGAATGACTCTCACAACTTTCTCTTTGATTTACGCATGACGAAAGAATTGCTAGATAACTAGATAAGTCACGAGAGTAGTAAAGGCGTTTTTAGTATTTCTAGTCGTTGCTCGTTACTGTGAGCTAAATTCTTGGAAACATTCACGAAGCCTGTTTCTTGGAGGGAGGATTGAACATAGGCATCGTTACAATCTTGTGGGAGTGAGGCTCAAACTCATTCAAGTGTTGAGGCGCTACGAAAACGACTTTGACTTCGCTAGCTGCTTGCTGTTGTTTCTCGATCAACACAGTTAGTTTATCTAATTTCTTGGCATACTCAGCATCCAGCTTTTCGTGCAGCAGTTCGAGTTGCTGAGCCGCTTGTAAAGTTACTTGGTAATTGTGATTGGCACTTTCCCGGTCTTCTTCAGACTGACGATTCTGACTCATCAAGACAACCGGAGCTGTGTAAGCAGAGGCAAACGAGAACACCAGGTTCAATAGGATGAAGGGGGACTCATCCCAGTGAGGTAGTCCCGGCATCAAATTACAACCCACCCATCCAGCAAGAACAGTTGATTGTCCGATCAGAAACGCCCAAGAACCGACTTTGGCTGCCATTTTATCCGCCACTTTTTGACCAAAGGTTAAGGGCATCTTCTCAGGTGGTTGAATCTTTGCAGATTGTGGCTGTTTGAGAACGACAGGAGCTTGTTGCTTAGCGTTGATACTGGTTTGAGTAGATGGAGCTGAGTTCATAGGTTACCTCTTGCCAATTCAAATTCGTTTAATGCTTTTATGAGTGCGCTTCTTTATAGTTTTTACTGATGTTGCACTCGCCATAACTTCACAATACGCAGGTTAACCAATAAGAGCAAATACTTTTATTTGTTAAATTAATAACTTAAGGTAATTGATTCTCTAAAGCGTTACGCTTTGTGCTTTTCAACCCTCAGTATCCATAACCGCATTGCTCCGATTCGCGGGTATTTCAGTCACCCTCAGTCCTTAATCAACTCAATTTATTCATTAAAAAAAAAAGAGTATTTGCTCTTATAAATGGAGATGAATAGGATGAAGTTATGCTTCCTTGATGGATGGATTCTTGTTAAGCAAGACCATCACTTGGGATAAAAGACAGTAGAACATTTGGAAAACGTATCTGGTTATCACAAGAGAAAAACATGAAGAATCTATTCAAAATTGCCGTCGTCGTACTGATATTCGTGATAAATCTAGCGATCGCCCAACCCTCTCTAGCCGATCGACCCAAAGCCTCTAAAAATCCTGACTATATTCAGGTGACAAAAACGCTGAACGGTTTGTTAGCACTTCAGGAAACCCAGGATGTTTCTCCAGAAGTGCAACAGCGCATTGACGAGTTAACCTTGCAAAAAGCTGCGATCGAGTCGGGTGTCACCTGGGGACAATGCAGTAATGAAACTGGAAATACAATCGGCATCTTTGGCCCTGCTTCGGAGGAATCGAAGACTGGCGATAACAGTCTCTACTTCCTAGCAGACGGCGAGACAACGCCTGAGGGCTGGGATTGTCAGGGAATTTACCTGCCGAGTGGCATCAACGTTGCAGGCATTGAGTCAACACCAGCCGCATTCAAAATTCTGGACGGCACTCGTTTAGTCGCCCGCCAAAATGCTGACACCTCTGCCATTGAATTTAATCTTCCGGCACTCAAGTCGTCCCAGGAGAATGAGCTGAAAATTCCCAACGTATCGCAGGCATTCATTGAATCCCGCATTCCCAGTACGCTCACAGCAGTGGAAGTTGACGATTAATGGGATGGGTACAGGTGGGTTGGCATGCAAGCTCTTCAAGTCAATCCGCCGTACAAAGAATTGAAAGCAATTGAATTGGCTCTGAACAATGATGGAGCGATTACCCGACAGGGGAAACGGCTTACTAACGCATGAGGGAGAAACTTATGGAGTTTTCAGGGATGGACGTTTCGCTTAATACCGTATTGATTCTCTTGGCGCTCATTGCCCTGGAAACGGTTCTCTCGGCTGATAATGCGGTTGCACTAGCGGCATTGGTGCAACCCTTACCAGACCCAAAACAGCAACGACAAGCATTGAACTGGGGATTATCGACAGCCTTCGTTCTGCGGATTTCGTTGCTGTTCACAGCAACTTGGGTCATGCAATTCTGGCAATTTGAATTTGTGGGTGCGCTCTATCTGCTCTGGTTAGCTGGCAAGTATTTCTGGGAACAATTTCGGACAGTACAGGAGATGTCTGAAATGGAGCGATCGCGTTTATCCACACCCACATTTTGGCGAGTTATTCCGTTGATTGCCCTGACCGATCTAGCATTTTCCTTAGATAGCGTTACTACAGCAGTTGCTCTCTCGGATCGCCTCTGGTTGGTAGTGACGGGTTGCACGATTGGAGTGATCGCCCTACGATTTTTGGCTGGCTTATTTGTGCGCTGGTTGGAGCAGTTTACTTATCTTCAAGATGCGGCATACCTGACCGTACTAGGAGTGGGATTGCGGCTGCTGTGCAAGGCAGTACAACCTGATATAGTACCGCCTGATTGGATAGTACTAGCAATGATTGGAGTGCTGTTTGCTTGGGGGTTCTCAAGACGAACAGAGGTTCAACTGTCAGCCAAGCCGTCCATAGTTTTGGTGGAGTCAGTCAGGTTCAATCACTTTGATTAACTATTTCATCATTACTCACTCATTAGACATTTTTGACTATGGATTCTTTGATTGGATTGGTAGATTCGCAGACTGTGTTGGTGGTTGCGGCAATCGCTGTCTCACTTTTGCTGGTGACGCTGCTATTTAGAATTTTAAAAGCGGGTTTAGGTCTGATTTTGACAATTTTAGCGATCGTGCTGGTATTGCAGTCTGTTTTTGGCATCAGCCCAGGACAGTTGTGGGGTGAGATCGGAAATTTACCCCAAGATGCAATTCAACTGGTAAAAAGCCTTGACTTGAATTCTCTGATGTCTAGCTTCAATAGCTGAACGCAGCATTCAATCACTTCTAATTATTTATCTGACAAAAAAGACTATTTGCTCCTATCAGGTAAGCCCTTATAGAGTGAAGTTAAGCCAATCCCAGTTCATCTAAGCATCTAAGGCTATTTCAATGCAGCTAACATTTAATCCCCCGACCAAGAGTGCATCATCCTCTGAACAAACTGCCACAAAATATCGTCGTTCCGATCGCATTCGAGACCATCTTGCCAATGAGCGCACTTATTTAGCCTGGATGCGAAGCGCGATCGCGTTAATGGGATTTGGCATTGTGATTGTGCGGCTGAAGATGTTTCAACCACCGATGATGCCGTCAACGGGAATGAGTTGGAAACTGGGATTAGCTTTTGCCATAGCGGGACTGCTAACTGTGTGGCTCTCTACCCAGCACTATTTTGGAGTACGGCGTGATATTGACGAAGATACCTATGAACCGCCCGATCGCTGGGTAATGGTCTTCAGTTTGGCAGTCCTGCTCTTGGGTATAGGCATCATCTACTACGTTTTTGCGGCTCCTATGCAAGTGATAGCGGGTGCGATGTTTGAGTAACGCATTCCCGCCACCAACCCTACGGGTAGGGTATGCTTAGCCCTTCTAGGAGCTTACAAAATCGTTCCAATCTCTTTCAAAAAGACTCGTGTAAAGGGTTCATCTGAACCTAGAGTATACTGTTCGATTAACCCCTTATGTCGGATCGAGACACTGTCTCCTTCCTTAATCACTACCCTGGAATCGTCCAAAATGTCCCGCATGAGTATCTTCTCGGTTGGGGTAGGATTATCCAAAACGACAATATTACTGCGGAAGTAAAACAGGCCATCTCGTTCTAGGGCGTCTTCCCCATACTCGGCGATGAGCAGGTCAAGTTTGGGATGACGCAACAAGCTTTGGACGTTACTGTTATAGTCCTGATTTAAAACTTTTTCCGACCGATTCACGAAGACGGCATCTCGACAAACCGCACCAATTACCCAGTCTGGATGGTGGAGAAGAATGTGATCGATCGTTTCTTGGAGGTCTTTAACAGAGATACGATTAAAGGTGACGATGGGTATCCTGGCTTCCTCACTCGACTCAAAGAAGGTTTCCAGAATATGCGACGGGACATCGACGCTTTCGCCAACGGCAGGCCTTAGATGCATGGAAATGCCAGGGGCCGAGTTAATTTCTAGAATACCGAAGTTGCCTGATTTCCAGGATTTTTCCAGACTTTGAGCAATTACATCAATGCCGAGGCAAGTCAACTTGAAGTGCTGCGCGACATCTTGTGCCAGGATGATGTTGTCGGGGTGAACGGTGCGCGTTGCGTCGATGCTCAAGCCTCCCGAGGACAAATTGGCAACTTTACGAAGGTAGACAGTGCGGCCTTTGGCAATCACACTGTCAAGTGACAAACCTTGTTCGTCTAAGTATCGTTCCATTGCCTCGTCACACTGAATCTTACCGAGCGGGGAGGTGGCGGAATCGGTGCGGGCTGGCGTGCGATTTTCGCGATCGATCAATTCCGAAATTGTAGAATAGCCGTCACCCACCACTGATGCCGGACGGCGTTCCGTGGCAGCGACGAATCGACCATTAACGCAGAGCAGGCGGAAATCTGAACCATTGAGGCTCTTCTCGACGATGATGGTCATGGGTTGACCTTCCGCAATGGCATCAACCGCTCTCTCAAAGGCAAATTCCAATTCATTGGCATTTTGCACCGCAGCCGTTACCCCAATTCCTTTGTGTCCAGCTACAGGCTTGACAGCAACTGGATAACCAATCCGTTCGGCTACGTTTAAGGCCTCTTGATAAGAACTCACGATGCCTCCTCTCGGTACGGGGAAACCCAAGGTATCTAAAAACGCTTTACAGTCATCTTTGCGAGTCGTAAAGTCCGAATCGAGATGGCTATCAGAGTCAAAGGTTGTGGCTACGCCGCGAACCTGTTTTTTCCCGTAGCCATACTGCATGAGTCCTTCATCCCACAGGTAAAAGGTAGGGATGCCTTTGTCACAAGAAGTTCGCAGTAAGGCGTAGACGGTTGGGCCCCCGTAAACAGAGCGCCGGAACATCTCCTGTAGGGTTGTTAATTGCGCGTCAAACCAGAACTCTTGGTCATGAGTTATGGCTTCAAACCAATCCCAAACGGCATAAACAACGGCTCGCTGCGTTCGAGCATGAAGCGTTTGCACGGCAATCCTGACATAATTTTCTAAGGGATGTATTGCCCAGCGATCGAGGTGTAGCCCCATGTCGAGTTTGCCCACTTCTGATGCTGTCCGGGCAAATAGCTGGGCGTGAGAGTCGTATTGTTCGTCAGCTAGCTCTGGATAGCGATCGCAAATTGCTGCAACATAATCTTCGAGTGACCGAGGCTCTAGATATCCCGTCAAAGCAAAATCGAAAACTAGCGCGGCAGCATCTAGATAAGGATTGGGGCCGACGTAATGCTTGAGGTTAAAAATATCGAACGCATCAGTCTTTCTCGCATTGATGCGAAGTGCTTCCGTGCTTTTCTCTAGAGCTAATAGATCCGCTTGCGCCATATTGTCCCTTCCCCTGACTAAACGCCTGTAATCTCGCTATACTTCGTTGGCATTGAGCCTGATGAACTTCTGCAACAGTTAAATTAGGCTTGAGTTTGACGTTAAAGCCGCGCTAAGCGATCGCGCCTAGGACTTGGGGTTTCTCTACTTAAGCTCCCCAGGCAAGAAGCAAACCTCTTTGTCCCTTAGCCCCAGCCTTTAGTCTCTAGCCCATAGTCTCATCAACAGCCCTTTGCCGACTTCAACGAGTTCAGCGAAACACACTACTTGTCTCAACTCAAACTAGCCTTCTTGCTACGACTTTTCCCTCTATCGCAAGGTGTTGTTAATTTATCTATCGATGAGATGAGGAATTAGTGTAGCGTGTATTACAAATTATGGAGTTTGGGTATTACCAAGGTCGGTAATGGTATTACAGATCTGATACTTATGTGATGTCTAATGTGGCGATCGCTACAACGTTGACTTTGGAGGCCTCTCAAGGAGTATTTCCACTTACCAATCTATAGTAGGATAATTCTGTATCGTAAGCTACAACTTTTGAGAGGTGCCAAAGAAATCCAAGCTGTTGGATAACTACAAGAGAGCCTTTAGGAGGCAACGAAAAATAATGAGTACCACTACAACATCCAATCTCAGACAAGAAGTTCGACAACTGGCCAAGCAAGCGTTTCAGCTAAAACTGATTTCTGGCTACGGCGATGGTCAGTACACTGACGAGTACCAGATTTTCTATAAGGGCAAACCCAGGCACTATCCCTTAGAGCGAGCACGCTTCATTCTCAGCAATTTAATTACCAACAGTCGGGAACCTCAGTGGAGCTTAGATTAGACCGTCACAATAAAGGCTCCAACACAGAGTCTATAAAAAAATGATGAATTGTAAATTATGAATGATGAGATGATTGGCAATTTAACTGGGGTGAGAAGTCTCCATCAAAATTTTCAGTGGTCTACATGCGAGAGAGCGTAAACATCTCCCTCTAAATCCTCAAACGCTGAATTCATAATTCAGCATTCATAATTAGCAAATAACCTACGTTTCTAAAAAGACCCTTAATTATAAGGGGCTTTTTTCTTTTTCGAGCATCACTATAGCCAAGCCTAACAATTTTTTGTCCTTGTTTGACCCAAGCCTTTTACAGCCCTGTCTAAGTCAGCTTTTAGACATATAGATTGGAATACTGCTGTATAAAAATCTACCAATTGGACGTTGGAGACATCAGAACAATCGGGCTTAATTAAAAAGGATTAACCAGAAAACTGGAGGCCTTATGGCACTGGGTGATATCGGCGGGCAATTAATCATTATTGGTGGGGCAGAAGATAAGCAAGGAGATTGTGTAATCCTGCGGGAGTTTGTGCGACGATCTGGAGGCATTAACGCCCGCATCGTCATTATGACAGTGGCAACAGAACTCCCTAGGGAAGTCGGAGATGACTATACAAGAGTGTTCGAGCGGTTG